>JBPCKK010000047.1:0-17020 GCA_051004335.1 Chloroflexota bacterium | reverse complement strand
GGATCGACTATGACACTCAGGTTACCGGCGGCGAGTTGAACTAGCGCCAGAATATGGGTCCACTCCTGCAGACCGCCCGGATGCCGCTCGACCCGCTGGCCCATTTCGATGTCAACGGCTACTGCTGGATGTTCAGCCAATTCCTGGGCAGCCGCCTGAAGTTCGGCCTCGTCGTGCGCCACGATGCGGCGAAACGCACGCATGGGAACCTCGCCGGCGCCGTTCATTGTGGAGTACCGGGGAACAAAGAGGCGACCAGCCGATTTGCCATGGCTATGCTGTAGTTCTGTCCGCGATCTTGGGGATACACCTGGGACACGTTGGCCAGATACAGTCCAGGTACCGGTGACTCGTGCCGCGGAAGCCGATCGGGGTAGCCGACGGTGACTATCGGCTGGGCGAACGGAGCGCGGAATAGGCGCGTTTCCGTTATCCAGCTTTCATCGAAGCTCGGGGTGATTCGCTTAATTGCCGGCACAAACTCGGCAAGGACTTCCTCCTCGCTCTTCAGGAAGAGGGGGTGATTCATTGGCAGATAGTTGCCGAAGTACACGATGTGCCGCCCACCGTAGTCCTCTGGAGGCATGTAATTGGTGTGCTCCACCAGTGCCAGAAACGGATACCCCGGGTCGTTGATGTTCAGCCAGTACACATCGGTGAGCGGTCGATCCAGCGAGAGAATGAGGCACTGCGCACCGTACGATTCCAGATCGCCGTATTGTTTCGCGAACTCACCCTCGAGCGCGGGAGTCAGTCGGATGGTCAGTCGGGTTGGCAGTGTGGAAACCACACGATCAAACTCGAACTCGCCCTTGCTTGTCGTGACGTGAAAGGCTCCCGAGGAGTCGCGTTCGATCCGTTGCACTTCGACGCCGAAGTGCAACTCACCACCCAATGACCGAATACGTTCGACCAGCGCGTCGTACAGCTGCTGGAAGCCGCCGCGCAGATAGCCGAGCGATGAGCTGCGCAGATGGACACGCGCCCAAAACCACGACATAGCGATGTCGCGATAACGGTCGCCAAACTTGGAACGCAACAGTGGCTGCCAGACTATGTCATAGACGCGACGGCCCATCCATTTCCTGATCCACGCATCCGCCGTAATGGATTCGAGCCGGTGATAGTTTGGTTCAAGACGCAGATAGCCCAGCCCGGCAGCCAGGCGCAATCGTTCGATCAGCGGCAACGGTGAGAACCTCAATACGGTCGAGGCCGAGTCAAGTTGATGACGTTCGCCGTTTACCAGAGTGCTGGTGCGCGGCCGGGGCCACACCAGCTTCTCGCCAAGTCCGAGTTCCTCTATAAGGGCGATGGCCTGGGTGTCCGACCGAAAGAGGTGGTGGTAAAACTTCTCGAGATGGGAGGGGCCAAGGGGAAAGCCGGCGGCAAGACCACCCGGAGCCGCTTCGCGCTCAAAGAGCACTACCTCTTCGCCTCGCTGCGCGAGACGCAAGGCCGTAGTCAACCCGAGCGCGCCTCCGCCCAAGACGCCAGTTCGGGTCAAAAGAGAACTCGCCTCCAAGGAAAATGCGGGAAATCGTCCTACTATACCACGCTCTACAATGGTCTCATGCCGCCCGAACACAACCTGGAAGTGTCCGTTGACCGCGACCTCTGCGTGGGTAGCGGTCCTTGCTTTGTGATTGCGCCGCGCGCGTTTGCGCTGGACGACGCGATGAAAGCCACAGTGCTCCGTCCCGATCTTGAATCTGAGGAGAATCTGTTGGACGCGGCGCGGGAGTGCCCCACGCAGGCGATCTATCTCTCGAAGCATGGGCAGCCCATTTACCCGTAGTCGATCAAATCGCAGTTGGCGCAGTAGGTCAGGGCTTCAGCCCGTCGTACCAGTCCGTCGGAAAGGACGAGCCGAACATGACCGGCGCCTGGCGCTGGACGAAGGCGCATCGCCAATGCGTTGCCACGGACGGGCTGAAGCCCTGACCTACGGGCATGTCCGACGCGGCAGCCATTGAGCCGATTTACTGATGTTGGGACTGTCTCGCAAGACAGGGACGCCTGAAATATGGCGTCGTGCCCAGCCATGAAAGGGAGGACGTATGCAGCACCGGCGCATCATCAAACGAGGACCGATAGTCCTGGCGACGCACGAAGACGGAACCATGGACCCGACCTCGGCATCCAGTCAGGGGTTATTCCAGGGAGATACCCGTTTCCTCAGCCGCTTCAAAACGCGGCTAAATGGTCTGGAGCCTATTCTGCTCGGTTCCAGCGAGGAAATTCTCTTCCAGACCTCATTCATTTTCACCAACCCCGAGCTCGAGGGCGTGCCGGCGCGAGGGATGGGCCTTCTGCAGCACAACAGCATAAGCGAGGAGGCGGTCGAGATTGACATCAGGGTGGCGAATTGGTCGCTGCGTTCAGCCGAATTCGATCTCAGTATTGAGGTCGATTCAGATTTCTTTGACTCCTTCGAGGCGCGTGGGGTCAAACGTCTCAAGCGCGGGCAGATCGAGCCGGTGCAGGCGTCGAACGATCACATTGAGCTTGCGTATGTGGGCTTGGATAATGTGACCCGCCGTACGAAGATTGCCGTTTCTCCGCCCATGGGGCGATTTCAGGAAGGCAACATGCACTTTCACTTTGCCATGGACAATGGCGACCAGCAGCCGATCAAGTTGCGCATCACAATGGTGGAGGAAGCGCCGGAGGGCATAAGTCTGGAACCTCGTGCCGAGGTGACATATGACACGAAGCCGCCTTGGTTTGATGACTGCACGCGCATAGGCACGGACAGCGCTCCGGTTGACGCCATTATTTTGCGCAGTGTGGATGACCTACGGGTGCTGATGACCGAATTCGATGACGGTTGGGTGCCCTCCGCCGGCCTACCCCGCTTCACCGTGCCGTTCGGTCGCGATTCGCTGATCACCGGCATTGAAACGCTTATGTGGAACCCGGCACTCTCGAAGGGCGTCTTGCAGTTCCTGGCCGACCGACAAGGTAAGGAGGAGAATGCCTGGAACTACGAGCAACCCGGCAAGATCATGCACGAAATGCACACAGGTGAACTCGCTCGACTCAAGGAAGTGCCGTTCGGTCTGTTCTACGGATCGGTTGACTCGACAGTGCTCTTTCTGATCTTGGGTGCGGAATACATCCGTTGGACCGGCGACCTCGATCTGTGGCACGCGCTCAAAACGAACTTTCTCGCCGCCTGGCAATGGATCGAGAAGTATGGCGATATCGACGGGACGGGCTATGTGCAGTACCAGGCCCATACACCGCCAAAAGTCAGCAGCGCTGCCCTCACCGTCGGCCTGTTCAACCAAGGCTGGAAGGACAGCTCGACCTCGGTGATGTACGGCAACGGCCAGATGGTGACCGATCATCCGATCAGCCTGGCGGAAGTGCAGGGAGACCTGTACCGCGCGCTCGACCTGTGGGCCGGGGTATACGGCGCCATGCCCGAGGCGGAAAGCATGCAGGAAGAAGGCGAAAGACTTCGCAAACGCGCAAATACGCTGAAGGAACAATTCAATCGTGAGTTCTGGATGCCGGAGAAACAGTACTTCGCCATGGCCCTTGACGGTCATCATCGGCAGGTGGATTCAATCACCTCGAACCCGCTCGAGTGTCTCTGGGCGAGGCTTATCGACGATGACAAGGCCGAGGCATTAGTGAAATGCGGTATGTCCTCTGCGATGCTCACCACCTGGGGCATCCGCACCATGGCCAATACCGAGAAGGCGTACAACCCGTTTAGCTACCACGACGGGTCCGTGTGGCCCTTTGAAAACGCGCTGATCGCCGCCGGCCTGAAAAAATACGGCTTCGTGATGGAGACGCAGAAGATCTTCGATGCGCTGGTTGATGCCTCGATGTTTTTCGAATACCGGCGATGGCCGGAGGTGTACGCCGGTGTGAGCCGAGACATCGGTGGTGTGCTGGCGGTTCAGCCCGATGCCTCGCGCCCCCAGGCATGGTCATCCGGGGCTATCTTTCTCTTCCTGCAGACAATTCTCGGGATCGCCACCCAGCCATTCTCCCGTCGAGTCGATATCACCCCGGTGCTGCCCAGCCGGCTCAATGAGATCCTCGTGGAGAACATGGCGGTCAACGGATCACGGTTGAGTCTTCGTCTGGTGCGCGATGGCAACGCGGTGCTCATCGAAATCAGGCACAACCCGGACAACCTGGAGGTGATGGTACATCCGGCGGCCCGCTACGGCGAGGAAATCGTCGGCGAGAACGCACCGGCCGTGTCGCGCTAGCAGCGCTGGCCTTGCTGAATTTGACCCGTTGATACGGGCTCGTTCGTCGTCGACCATCGAGACGCTCCTGCCTCCACCACGACATCGGAATCGTACGGGCCGGCGGGGGTGCTCGCCCCGTACCGAGGCTGGCTGACGGTCAATCAACCGCCAAACTCATGTGAGCGGTGCTCAGCCCCCCAGCTGGAGAAACCGCCCTACCTTCCCGTTTGGATTTAGATTCTCCACATACAGTATCTGGCTACGATTAATCACCATCAGATCGAGAGGTGAATGGATGTCCTTGGTGACCCGTACTAGTAAGCGTTGCACCGGCTGACCGGGGTGTGCCGAGGGCAGGACGGTGAGACGGTGCACATCGCGCAAGGTGCAGAAAGCGTCTTCACCGCAGCCAAGCCTGCCAAAATAGACCTCATTACTGCTTAGGAAGACAGCCTGAAAGCGCGACGTGTCAATGTTTGACACCAGGGTACTTGGGGCCAGAGTGCTGGAATCGGTCGTGTTCCGCCCGATTGCTACGCCTGCGACAACCAGCAGTGTGGCAATCACGATGGCGCCCACACCGAGCCCCACACGGAGCACAGCCTTCTCGGGAATAACGAGATGGTCAGATGAGTATGGGCGTTGAGTCATGGAGGAAGCCAGTACGAAGGGGCTCCCGGCCGGGAGACCCTTCACGATAGTAGATTGCGAGGTCTTGGGACTTAACTGCCGATCACATGATAGTCGTAAGTAACCGTTGAGCCGCTGCTGCTGGTCGTCGCCGCCGGGATGTAATGCAGGGTAAAGCCGGTGTAGGCGCCATTTGAGCCGTTTATACTTACAAACACCTTGGGCGCTGTCAGAGTCCCCGGGCTGGGGTCGCCCACCGGCGTTACCACGACTATGGGGTTACTGGTATACGCTTTGCGGAAGCTTACGTTGACCTGAATGTCCGTGCCGGGGGCGGTCGATGGACCCACCGAAGCGATTAGCGAGCCGGCAACATCGCTGGCGCCATTCGCGATGATGTGGCTACCGGGGTTGCTCGTGCTGCTGGGCGCCGAAAGGACCAGATCCGAACCATTGCCGACGGTAAGGTTGCCAACGCTTGTTGTGTTGCCACTGAGCGTGATCGTGTTACCCTGAAGACTGAGCGCTCCGGGCGTTGTGGTATTCGCCGCGTTTGGCGCCTGGATATTGCTGGCGATGATTCCCGCCGTACTGTTGATCGTCAGCCCGCCGCCAAGCACAAGGTTACCCGTGGCATTGATCCCACCCTGGACAGCCAGGCCACCAACACTCAAATTTCCGTTGGCGTCCACGCTGATCTGGTTGGTGTGTCCGTTGGCGCTGAGACTCAGAGCGGAGGTGGTACTAGTTGTGCTTCCCAGCGAGAGACTACCTACGGTTGCCGTGCCGGCGGACAGGCTGCGCACCGCGAGGGCTCCGCTGCTGTCCACTCCAAGTTGCGCCGTCTGCCCGTTTTGACTGATGTTGAGCGGAGCTGCCGTACTTGACGGGCTGCCCAAGTTGAGCGCCGACAGTGTAGCATTGGCGAGATTGACATTGGACAGGTTCAGTCCAGTAACAGTTGCGCCGCCGAAGTTAACCGCGCCCGCGACCGCTAGATTGGTGAAAGTAGCGCCAGCCGCGGACAGGTTACCTCGGGTCGTCACATCTCCAGTAGTTGTCAGACTGCCGGCCGTGATGGCGCCGGTTCCCGTATCCAGGCCACCGCTTGCGGTCAATTTGCCTCCGACGGTAGCGCCGCCGGTAAGTTGTAAAGAGCTGCCAGTGATGGAACCGCTGGAGACCAGTTCGGCGGCTTGCACGTTCCCATTCACGTTCGCGCTCATCGCCTGAAGCGGCCCGGTCACAACCAGTGAGTCAGACTTCACGCCGCCCTGGGCGACGGTGATTCCTCCGTTACGAACCAGCATGCCTTTGTACACCTGCATGCCACCGTGGGCGTACAGCTTGCCGTAGACGCTTGTATTTTTATTGACGTGCAACACGTTGGTCACCGTCAAGTTCCCGTTTACGGTGGTACGCGCATGGCTGCGCATCAGATCGCTGATATGGACGGGCCGGCTGGCCATAGCATCGGTTGCCACCGACATGGCTAGCGCGCCAATCCCTAAAGCCGTGAGTGCTACCCGTGGGCCTTTGAACATTCGCTTCCTCTCTCTTCGTGACACTGATTAGCCGTTCGACACATGGGCACTTATACCCGATTGCGTGTCGGGTCCACCACGCTTGTAACGCGCCGGCTGGCCTATTTGTAACGCTCGGGCGCTATTCTCGAGAGTTTCCTTCGTCAGTCCAGCCCAATCGCTTCCGAATGAGGCCGACAAAGCCTAGGTGGTACGATTCCTCCGGCACGTAGACCGGAAGCTGGCGGATGCTTTCCGCCTCAAGATCGGTCCGGACTCGTTGATTGGTTATCGCCGTTACGTGCTCGGCGGGAATGAGAACGCTCTTGCTTCCCGCATCCGTCGACACCTCAACGCCGTGAAAAATATCCTCGGCGCCAACTACGTCGACAATTCGACCCACCTGCTGGCCATCATTTGACTCGATCGCCGTATTGGCCAGAATAGCCGTCCAGGCAAGCGGTCGTTCGTCATCACCTTTGTTCACGCTCATCCGTTCAATCCTTCCTGTCGGGAAGTACAGCGACACCCGGAAGCTCGCGACCTTCCAGAAATTCCAGCGATGCGCCCCCGCCGGTAGACACGTGGGTCATGCGACTGGCAAGCCCTAGCTGCTCTACGGCGGCAACCGAATCACCGCCGCCCACTATGGTGTCGGCGTCCGATTCGGCCAAGATTTCGGCGATTCGATTGGTGCCGTTTGCAAACGCGGGTATTTCGAAGACACCCATAGGCCCATTCCACACTACCGTAGCCGCTTTGTTGAGAACGCATGCATAAGCGTCGATAGTTTCCGGCCCGATGTCCACGATGAACCAGCCGGACGGCACCGCGTCGATCGGCACGACTCGGCTATCCGCGTCCGGCGTCACCTTCCTCGCGACGACCACATCGAGCGGCAGATGCACGGCCCGGCCGCGTTCTTCCGACGCGTGCAGAAACTCGCGAGCCACGTCCAGCTTGTCACGCTCAACGAGAGAGGAGCCAACGTCATAGCCTTGGGCGAGCAGAAGCGTGTTCGCCATGCCGCCACCAATGAGATAGTCGTCGGTTATGTCCAGAAGGTTCCGCAGAACGCCGATTTTGCCGGATATCTTGGCACCGCCAATAATGGCGGCTAGTGGTCGCCGGGGGTGGTGCAACACACCGCTCAGCGCTTCTATCTCCCGCTCCATCAGCAGTCCGCTCACTGCGGGCAGCACGTGGGCAACACCAACCGTGGAGGCATGTGCCCGATGAGCTGCGCCGAAGGCGTCGTTCACGTAGAGGTCGGCGAGGCCGGCCAGCTGAGTGGCGAAGTCGCCGTCGTTGGCCTCCTCCTCCGGGTGGAAACGTAGGTTCTCCAAAAGCATCACCTCATCGGGCTCGAGTTTCCTCGCCCTATTCAGCACCTCGTGACCGATGGAGTCGGGCGCAAACGCCACGGGACGGTTCAGAAGCTCGCTCAGGCGAGATGCCACCGACGCGAGGCTCAATTCTGACCGAACCTTTCCCTTGGGCCGCCCCAGGTGGGACGCAAGTATCACCGACGCTCCGTGCTCTAAGAGATAACAAATAGTCGGCAGCGCCGCGCGGATGCGGCTGTCATCGGTGATCTGACCGTGCGCGTCGAGCGGCACATTGAAGTCCACACGCACCAGAACGCGCGTCCCAGACGGATCAATGTCCTGAACCGATACTTTCTCCGACACGCGCACTCCTCGCTCATGCCCCACAATCTTTACGCATTATAGGGAGCAGCGAGACTCGTGAAATCGAGGTCACCCGATTTGAGGTGGCATCTAGACAGCAGACATTCCGGGGGACGGCGGAATGTCTGCCATGCCGGCTTGCAGGGCTGCTCGATCCCCAGTCTCGATGCCGAACAGCGCCTCTTGGAGGGCAAATGTACCTTTGTAGAATCGAACTCGGTGCAATGCGGACTCAATGCCGGGGTAGACCCACATGAAATAGTTGAGGAAACCTTGTCCGACCGTTGAGACAGCAGCGAGGTCAACTGCCGGATCATCCAGGTGAGCGGATCCAAAGTCGATGATGCCGGTTACTGCCGACCTGCTGGAATTGGTCAGGATGTTTGTGGGACCAAAGTCTCCGTGTACCAGCACCGACGTAATTTCCTGATTTCTCGGATCATGCAGGAACTCCTCGAAGTGCACAGTCGCCCAGGCCCGAGCCGCTGGCGACATGTGCGGAAAGAGCTTCAGCTGGATGCGGGTGTACAGGTCCGCCCATTCCTGCCGAGGATGAAACTGGTCTTGGGTGAACCCAGAAGGGATTTCATCAAGTGGAATATTGTGGAGTGTTCGCAGAAACATGGCGAGGTCAGTCGCCAGTGCCTGTACGCTGACCTCGTCGCGAAAGGCGCGCAACGCATCGTGTTCTAGTGGGCTTCCGTTGATGGCGCGGTAGCCCATAAATGCCGATCCGGCTTCTTTGATCTCAAAGCTGGCCACGAACGGATCGGGAACCGGCAGCGTTGCATGTTTAACGACGATTCGAAGGAGATTGGCTTCCCTTTCGAGACGTTCGATTCCCTCGCTATATCGCGGGAAGCGGAAGATGAGATCTTCGTTCACCCGAAGCACGTCGTTGTTCTGGCCTTGCTCGGCCAACAGCATCGAACTGACGTGTAGTGCCGGAAGCACGGCATGGATGCGCTCGCGGAACCTGTCGAGTTTATCTATCAACTCTACTCCGTGTCGGAAAGCCTTCCTCATCTTGCGCCTTCCGCCCCATGTAATATCGACCACTTCTATCTCGCGCACAGCTGCGACTCTCGATATACCGACGACTAGGCATGGGCGTGGCACACTGGAGGGAGAGGAAAGGAATCACCGACCAGATGACTGACAATAATCCCGCGGTTCGAGTGCGCATGGCACCCGGACCTACCGGACCGTTCCACATTGGTAGGAGCCGAACCGCCCTCATCAATTGGCTCTTTGCGCGTCATCACGGCGGCGCCTTTGTGCTGCGAATCGAGGATACCGATCAGAAGCGCTCGCGGCCAGAACACCTCCAGAGCATTCTGGATTCGCTGCGTTGGCTTGGAATGGACTGGGATGAGGGGCCGGATGTCGGGGGCCCCTACGCGCCCTACTTTCAGATGGGCCGCCTGGACTCATACCGCGAGTACGCCGATCGGCTGCTAGCCAACGGACATGCCTATCGCTGTTACTGTACGCCAGAAGAGCTCGACGCGTTGCGCGCCCAGGCACAGGCGGAGCGGCGTCCATTCCGCTACCCCGGCGTCTGCCGGCATTTGTCCGCCGCGGACCGTCAGGAGATCGAGGGTTCGGGAAAGGGATGGGTACTTCGTCTAGCCGTCGATCATCAGGGGCAGACGACCTTTTCCGACCTGATCCTCGGTGCCGTTACCGTGCAAAACGACCAGATCGATGACTTTGTCATCGTCAAAAGTGATGGGATTCCCACCTACAACTTTGCGGTAGTGATCGACGACCTCACTATGAAGATTTCGCACGTAATTCGTGGTCAGGATCACGTTCCCAACACTCCAAAGCAGATAGTGATCTATCAGTACCTCAATGAACCTTTGCCGCTGTTCGCTCATCCGCCGCTGGTGGTCGGGCTGGAAGGGGCCAAGATCTCTGCCCGACACGGCGCTGAAGGCGCCAATGTGTGGGGCACGACTCGTGGGTACCTGCCCGAGGCCGTCGTGAATTATCTCGGCACTATCGGCGTTAGCTATGAAGAGGGCCGCGATCTCTTCAGTACCGAGGATATGATTCGTCTCTTCACCCTCGACAAAGTGGGACGATCACAGCCCAAGTCGGACGAGGAGAAGCTGGATTGGTTCAACGGGCAGTATATCCGCGCGCTCCCGCTGGATGAATTCGTGAAGAAATGTCTTCCTTTCCTCGAACTGCGAGGTCTCCTGTCCACGCCGCCCACGCCCCAGCAGCTTGAGCGCGCGACTGCCGCGCTGGCGTTGGAGCAGGAACGCATCCGATCCCTGGCCGAGGCGCCCGACGCGGTCGAATTTTTCATGGTCGATGATCTCAACTACGATCCCGGCCTGCTTGTCGTCAAAAAGTCGACGCCCGAGGACGCTCGCCGCGTATTGGGCGCGTCCCTCAAGGCGATTGGCGCCATCGGGAGATTCTCCACTGATCAACTCGAGGAGTGCTTCCGTTCACTTGCAGTCGAACTCGGCCTCAAACCGGGGATCGTGTTCGGGACGATCCGAGTGGCAATCACCGGGCGAATCGCCGCGCCGCCCTTGTTCGACACCATGGTCGCGCTCGGCGCAGATCTGGTTACCGCTCGGCTGGAGCGTGCGCAGGAATACATGCGAGCGTACGGCCATAGCCTAGAATGAGGCGGTCCAGACAACGGACTCTCGATCGGGCGCGTAGCTCAGCTGGTCAGAGCGCGCGGCTTACATCCGCGTGGTTACAGGTTCGAATTCTGTCGCGCCCACCATATCTCATTTCACGCTTTGGCGGTCTTTCCGCCGAGTCCGGCCATATAATGAGCCAGCCACCTCGTCGTCGCACCAGTACCGTAGGAGGACCCGCACGTGACGGAATTTACAGGTCAGAAGTTCGCACTCTTCGAGGGCGAGATCGTCCCGTTTGAGCAGGCGAAGGTTAGCGTCATGACACATGCGCTGAACTACGGGACAGGCGTCTTTGAGGGTATACGCGGATACTGGAATGAGGAGCGCGAGGAACTATATCTTCTGCTCCTTCGTGAGCACTTCCAGCGATTTCTGAAGAATACGCGCATGTTGCTTATCGACGTTCCATATTCGCTCGATGGACTTGTCGACATTGCAGTTGACCTGGTGCGCCGCCACAGCTACCGACAGGATGTCTATTTACGACCACTTGCATACAAGTCGTCCGAGCACATCGGCGTATCGATGGATGGCCTGGACGATGCCTTCACCATGTTCTGCATCCCCTACGGCGACTACGTCCCCATGAACCGAGGACTGTCGGTGATGGTTAGTTCCTGGAAGCGCAGCGACGACAATGCCATACCAGGTCGCGCCAAGGCCACCGGTAACTATATAAACAGCGCTCTTGCTAAAAACGAGGCGAAGTCCAACGGCTACGACGAGGCTGTGTTTCTCAACCAGCTGGGGTACGTTTGCGAAGTGAGCGCCGCCAATATTTTCTTAGTGCGAAACAACGTGCTGGTAACACCGTCATTAGCTGATGGAATCCTTGAAGGGTACACCCGCGACGTGGTCATCAAGCTGGCGCAGGATGAGTTCGGCATTCCCACCGCGCAGCGAGCGGTCGGCCGCAGCGAACTGTACTATGCGGACGAGATCTTCCTGGCGGGAACCGGTGTGCAAATCGCACCGGTCACTTCCGTGGACAAGCGCGCAGTTGGAAACGGCGAAATCGGCCCCATTGCAAGTTCTCTCCAAAAGATGTACTTCGATGTGGTCAAGGGTCGCAACCCGAAATACATGGATTGGCTCACGCCCGTGGGTGCGCCAGCCCGAACCTCGGCAGAGCCGGTACACGCTCGATAATCGTATGGTTGTCGCCGCTCAGAAATAGGCAGCGAGGAAACAATCTCCCGGCGTAGGTGACGAACCGCATGTCGAACGCTTGGCCACAGCCCCATAGGGAGGCCGTGGCGCGTATGTTCGGCGCCATCGCCGATCGCTATGATCTGATGAATCGTCTGATGACCTTCGGTCAGGATCAAAAGTGGCGACGCCAAGCGGTAGATCTCACCGGCGTACAACCCGGCGCCGACTGCCTGGATGTTGCCACCGGCACCGGCGATCTGGCCTTCGAGCTTGCCGCGCGGGTCCTGCCGGGAGGAAGCGTGGCCGGCGTCGATCTCGTCGAGGAGATGCTGATCCATGCTCGACAGAAAGCTTCTGAGCGAGCACTGCCGGTGGCCTTCGAACAGGGCGACGTCGCCAATCTTCCCTACCCAGACAATAGCTTCGACGCCGTCACTTGTGGATTTGGTCTCCGCAACTTCGAGGACCGAACGGCCGCCCTCATCGAGATGACGCGCGTAGTCCGTCCCGGCTGTCGCGTAGTCATCCTGGAGTTGACGCCGCCGAGCAATGCTCTGGCACGCGAATACATGGATCAAGTAGTGCCGCGTCTCGGTCAACTGATCGCCGGCGCCCGCGAAGCCTACACCTACCTGCCCGCATCGGTAAAGCAGTTCCCCGACGCGCCGGAGTTGGGTAGGATGTTACAAGAAGCCGGCCTACGGCAGGTGACGTATCGCTTGCTCAACTTTGGGACGATTGCCCTGCATTGGGGGACGAAGCCGAGGAAGTAATTAATTTTCGCGGCGCGGGAACGGAGGAAATTGCTCCGCCACAGGATCTTGTCCATCCAAGGTAGGGGTGGCATGCGTGCACCTGCGGCGCCCCTTGATAGCGTGTCCTCCCGCCGTCTCTCCCCCAAACCTGGAGGCTTGCAATGATGGCAACGGGCGAGCACAGGTCTCCCTACCCCGGGTGAGCCGTGGGCGACGAGAACAGAACGGGCTCTATCGGTCCATCGATGACAAGTTCAGAAAGCTCCTCGATACGAGCAAGCCGGTCGTCGAAATAGGCTTCAGCGGTCAGGAGGATCCCGAATTCGGCGTCAACGTCAATCATGTAGTGAGTCGCGCTGAGGGCGACCATTCCGGGGGCATAGCGTGCGATGTCGGAAGTCGGCAGTCCTCGGAGACGAAACGCGCGCCTGCCCGCTCGGCGTACCTCCTCAACCTCGATGAATTCGAGTCCTCTGGAGAGACCCGACGGGCCGAGCAATAGCTCCAGATTGAGGGTGCCGTGGACAGAGTCGCGAGTCAATCCCTCTGTCGCGCAGTCACCGTACCATGCCCGCCACCTGTCTACATCGGCCAGGAGGAGGTCTGGGAAGTATACGCATCCTTCGATCGCCGGGACAGTTTGATGCCCGCGCTCCATTCGCACTCGCCACGGCTCCGAGGTTGCCCAGAACAGGTTGTTCGTCTTGCCCTCGGATTCCCGTTCGGCGCCCATAGACCGGGAATTCGCGGCCGGTGGCGCAAAGTGGCGCCCACGTGACGCATGATACTCCCGTCGTCCCTCGCCAAGAACACTTTCGTCCCGCCAGGTGCGCAGCCGACCCTGAATGGACTGCCACTGTCGTTGAGCCACGTAGACGCATAGAGACGCCACGTCAATGGTTGTCATCCCGACACCTCGCGGTATCGCGTGTCGCACGCTCACTGACCCTGTCGCGGACACGCGGATGTCTCCAAACTGGAACGACCGCGCCAAAGAGTCAGCCGCGCCAGTATTTTCCTGAGACTCGCCCAACTCATTGTTTCCAAGGGAGAAGTCGTGGTGAACGGGGAGGCATGTTCGCAGGGCGGCGCCGGGCGGACGGGCACTGGGGCCCGTCCGCACCGAAAACTTCATGCGGGATGATTAGCGCGTATCCGACTGCTTTGTCTTTTCGGCGATTGCCGCCTGGGCGGCGGCGAGGCGCGCGACGGGGACGCGGAAGGAGGAGCAGCTCACGTAGTCGAGGCCGATCTGGTGGCAGAACGCGACCGAACTGGGATCGCCGCCGTGCTCTCCACAGATGCCGATCTCCAGGTCCTGCCTGGTTGACCGTCCATCCTCGACTGCTATGCGCATGAGCTTGCCCACGCCATCGCGGTCGATTTCTTGGAACGGATTCATGGGCAGGATTCCCATTTCGATGTAGCGCAGGAGAAATTTGCCCTCGGCGTCGTCGCGCGAATAGCCGTAGGTTGTTTGCGTCAGGTCATTGGTGCCGAAGCTGAAGAACTCGGCTTCCTTGGCGATGTCGGCAGCGGTGAGGGCCGCTCGGGGAATTTCGATCATCGTGCCGATCTTGTGATGGACATCGACATCCGCATCCTCAAGGACCTCACGAGCGATTCGCTCGATGCGTTCCCGGGCAAACTTCATCTCGTTCACCGTGCCCACCAGCGGCACCATGATCTCCGGTCGCACATCCACGCCTTCCCGCTGCAGATCGACAGCGGCGGTGAGGATGGCACGTACCTGCATATCGATGATCGCTGGATAGAGGATGCCCAGCCGGATGCCGCGCAGTCCCAGCATCGGGTTCTGCTCGCGCATGCGCCCCACCGCGTGCAACAACTCCTCTTTGCGTTTCAGTTCCGCCGTGTCATTGCCGCGAATACGCAGCGTCGTCACTTCCTCAATGAGTTCCTCATAGGAGGGCAGAAACTCGTGCAATGGCGGGTCGATCAGGCGAATGACGACGGGAAGGCCCTGCATCGCGCGCAGCACTCCCTCAAAGTCCTTCTTCTGAATGGGAAGCAGTTCGTCCAACGCGTCGCGATAATTCTTCACGGCTTCCGATGAGTCGTACCGCTTCTGTGCCGCTTGCAGCCGTTCGGCGATTTTGCTGTCGTTGCGGGTGCGCTCCGCTTCATGCTGGAGTTGGTCCACGTCATTCTGCAGTCGCGCGGCTTCATCCGCCGAGAGGATCATTCGATGTACGATCGGTAGTCGCTCTTCCTCAAAGAACATGTGCTCAGTGCGGCAGAGGCCGATTCCCTCGGCGCCGTACTCGCGAGCGCGTTCCGCGTCACGCGGATAGTCCGCGTTGGCCCACACCTGCAGGCGACGTACCGCGTCGGACCAGCTGAGAATCTGGGCAAGCTCCTTCTCCTCAGAGAACTTGGGAGCAATCGTATTGATCGCGCCGAGGAACACTTCACCGGTGGCGCCGTCGATGCTTATGGTGTCGCCCTCGTTGACTGTCTTGCCGGCAGCCGACATCCGCCGGTTGACCAGATCGATGGTGAGCGCTTCGCAGCCGGCCACACAGGGCTTGCCCATACCGCGCGCTACCACCGCCGCATGACTGGTGGCGCCGCCACGCGCCGTGAGAATCCCCTTGGCGGCAATCATCCCGTGGACGTCATCTGGCGAGGTCTCCTGTCGCACAAGCACCACTGCCTCGCCCGCGTTGCCGCGCTCCGCTGCTCGGTCGGCATCGAAAACGGCAGCGCCCACCGCCGCGCCCGGCGAGGCATTGAGGCCCTTGGCCAGGAAACGCTCGCTGTCAACAGCCGCCTTCCGCGCCTCATCATCAAAGCGCGGAAGCAACAACTGCACCACATGCTTGGGATCGATACGCATCACTGCCTCATCCTCGGAAATGAGTCCGTCGTTGGCCATATCAACAGCAACTTTTACCGCCGCCGCCGCCGTCCGCTTGCCGTTGCGCGTCTGCAGCATGTAGAGCTTACCGCCCTCGATGGTGAACTCGAGATCCTGCATGTCGCGATAGTGCCGCTCCATGCGGTCGGCAATGTCCTGGAACTGCTGGTATGCCTCCGGCATATCTCGCTGCAGGGCGCTGATCGGCTGCGGGGTGCGTATGCCGGCTACCACGTCCTCACCCTGGGCATTGAGAAGATATTCGCCGTAGAGTTTCTGCTCTCCGGTGGACGGATCGCGGGTGAACGCAACACCGGTGCCGGAGTCGGCGCCCATGTTGCCGAACACCATCGCCTGCACATTTACCGCGGTACCGAGATCGTGTGGAATGCGCTCCGCTTCCCGATAGGCGCGAGCACGTTCGCCATTCCAACTGCGGAAGACGGCGGCGATCGCCGCTTTGAGCTGTTCGTCCGGATCGCCCGGGAAACCGGCTCCAGTTTCATCCTGGACGATCTGCTTGAACTGCTGAACAAGCTGTTTCAGCGCATCGACCGAAAGATCGGCATCGGTGCGGGCGCCAGTTTGGTGCTTCAATGCCTCAAGTCGCTGTTCAAACAGATCAGGCCGAATATCCAGCACAATCTTGCCGAACATTTGGATGAACCGCCGGTAGGCGTCGTAGGCGAACCGTGGGTTGTTGGTTTGCTTGGCGAGACCCTCGGTGGTTTCTTCATTCAAACCCAGGTTCAAGACAGTGTCCATCATGCCCGGCATGGAGAATTTGGCGCCGGAACGCACGGAGACAAGCAGGGGGTTGGCCGAATCGCCAAGCGTTCTGCCGGTCTTCTTTTCGACCTCGTGAAGCGCCTGCTGGGCCTGCTCCCAGAGTCCGTCGGGGAAGTTGTCTCCGTGGGCGAGATAGGCGTTGCATGCTTCAGTGGTGATGGTGAAGCCAGGGGGAACAGGAAGGCCGGCGCGAGTCATCTCCGCCACACCCGCGCCCTTGCCGCCGAGCAGATCGCGCATGCCGGCATTGCCTTCATCGAAGAGATAGACCCACTTGTGGTGGGTGGTTTGTTTTGTAGTTTGGTCAGTTACGGTTTGGGCCATCGCGGGGAGCCTCCTGCGTTTCTTGAATGTACACTCGTCTGTCTCGCGTAGTCAGGACGACGCCAACCACTCAGTGAAGATAGTGGCCAGCTCGTCGACGAGATAGCGTTCCTGTTTCATGGTATCGCGGTCTCGGATGGTAACTGAACCATCTTACAGAGTTTGGTAGTCCACGGTGACCGCCCAAGGCGTGCCGATCTCATCCTGACGCCGGTACCGCTTTCCCACGTTGCCAATGTCATCCCAGGCGGTGGGGAAGCGTGTTCGCAAGACGTCGTGGATGCCACGCGCCTTGGCCACGATATCCGGCTTGTTGGCGACCAGCGGGAAGACGGCAACCTTGAACGGCGCGATTGCCGGCTTAAACCGTAGCGCGGTGCGCCGGT
>JBPCKK010000046.1:0-5014 GCA_051004335.1 Chloroflexota bacterium | reverse complement strand
GAGGGTGGAGAAAACGCAGCGACGGAAGGCGGACCGGAAACGCCAGGGCACTGACAAAGCTCCGCGGACGCGGCAGGTTATCGCCTACCACACATATGTGCAGGTAGGGACGCTCGGCTCCTCGGCGCACAGGCGGACGCAGACAGGAGCCGAGCGTCCCTACCTGAACATATGTGTGGTAGGCGATAACCTGCCGCGTCCGCGGAGCTTTGTCAGTGCCCTGGTGTTTCCGGTCCGCCTTCCGTCGCTGCGCTTTCTCCACCCTCCGGGAGCACCGGGCGCTGCTTGCTACCGTCGGCGGGGCCAACCACACCGCGATCCTCCAGCTGGTCCATGAGACGAGCCGCTCGGGCGTAGCCCACGCGCAGCCGGCGCTGCAGCAGCGTCACTGAAGCGTGGCGAAACTCGCGGACCACGCGGGTAGCTTCGCCCAGAAGTTCATCACCGCTGTCCACCGCTTCTTTCTGGGCTGCAACGAACTCTTCCGCTGCCACACTATGAACTCCAGTCTGCGAGGGGCTCTGCTGCCAGAACTCCACAAGCTGCTCGATCTCTTGATCTGACAAGAAAGCGCCTTGCAAGCGCACCGGCTTGGGGGCGTCCGGCGGCATGTAGAGCATGTCACCGCGGCCCAACAGCTTCTCCGCGCCGCCACTGTCCAGGATGGTCCGCGAGTCGATCTGCGAGGTCATGGCGAAGGCAATACGCGCGGGGAAGTTGGCTTTGATGAGACCGGTCACCACATCCACCGAGGGTCGCTGCGTGGCAATGACCAGATGAATCCCACAGGCCCGCGCCAATTGAGCCAGGCGGCAAATGGCATCTTCAACGTCCTCCGGCGACACCATCATCAGGTCAGCCAGTTCGTCGATGATCAGGACGATATAGGGCAATCGCTTGCCGTTGGCCGCTTCGATCTTTTCGTTGTAGCGCGCGATATTGCGCACCGCGTTATCGGCAAAGAGCTTGTAGCGCCGTTCCATCTCGCGGATGGCCCACTGCAGAACGCCCACCACCTTATCCATCTGCGTCACCACCGGGCTCAGCAGATGCGGCACCCCGTTGTAGACCGTCAGCTCCACCATCTTGGGGTCGATCATCATCAGCCGGACGTCCTCCGGCGTATTGCGGTAGAGCAAGCAGCTGATGAGCGCGTTGACGCACACGCTCTTACCCGACCCGGTGGCTCCGGCAATCAACAGGTGCGGCATTTTGGCCAGGTCGATAACCGCTGGGGCGCCGGCCACATCCTTACCCAGGACCACCCCCAGCGGCGACTTCAGCTTAGTATAGGCGTCGCTTTCCAGGAGCTCGCGCAGCGCCACCGTGGTCGCCGAGGCATTGGGAATCTCGATACCCACCACCGGCTTGCCAGGAACCGGCGCTTGAATGCGAATCGTCGGCGCGGCGAGAGCCAGGGCCAGATCATTCTGCAGGGCCACTATGCTTTTGACCTTCACCCCCTTGTCCGGCTGAATGTCGAACTGGGTGACGGTGGGACCGTAATGATGACCAACCACATGGGCGCCTACGTTGAAGCTGGCTAGTGTATCCTCTATCCGCCGTCCGGTGGCATCGAGATCAACTGGGGCTGCCTTGCGCTTCGCCACCGGCGCAAAAAGGTCGATGGGTGGCGTGGCAGCCACACTCGCCCGAAGTGGGACCTGTACCGCCATCGGCTGGAGCACAGGGGCGATTTCAGCGAGTTGGGGAGCAGGTTGAGCCGTGCCGCGCACAAACGGCGGGAACTCCTCCTCGTCGTCAATTTCGGCAAGAGCCTCCGGCAGGTAGGCAACCTCGGTGCGTGCCAACACACGGCGCTCCCGCGCCACCTTCCAACGTACGCCAAACGGGCGGACCGATCCCGCCAGCCACTGCGCGACGGGCACGTCCAGAATGAGACCAATTCCAAAGAGGGCCGAAATAGCGAAGACGACTAGCGCCCATGGCAGTCGCGAGAGCGACCCGAGCAGTGGATATGGGCCATCCCAGCCAAGGGTTGACGAGACGACGCGCCACGCTATCTCCAGGGCAACGAAGAGCAGAAGCAGCGAACCCACATACGAGCGCGCCCGTTTGGCTGTCATCGACTTCACTTCGGGATGCCAATACGGAGTGAGCCGGGCAACGAGGGCGGCGGCGAACAGCAACGAACACCAGAAGGCAGCCGATGTTGGTCGCCGCAGATGAATCGCGGCGTGGCCCAAGACGGCCAGTAGCGTTCCCACTCCCAGCAAAGTGAGCGACAGGGCGAACAACTCGCTCGCCGTGCGGGGGCGCGCGGTGTGCAGGAACCAGCGCACGGCGGGCATCACGGGAAGAGCACGGGAGCGCGTACTGGTCCGTGAGGGCGCCGGGCGGCGCGGCTTGACGGGGCGTGCTGCGGTTTTATTTGCCATGGGGAAAGGAGAGGGGGTCGAATGGCAGCATACCACCGCGCCACTCCTCTCGCCAATAGAGACAGCCCCCGGCATAGCTCGGGGGCTGTCTCTGTGGAGGAAAAAGGAGGAGCGACCCTCACCACGTATCCTAAACGGTGAATGTTGGAATGCCATGAGAAAACTCTGCCTGTTTGCCGCGCTGGCACTTATTCTCTTGCCCACTGCCCTTCCGACGGGGGCCGGGCGGGCACAGACGAGCGGCTCCGCGCCCCAGCAGTTGTTCCTGGGCGACCGCGACTGCGGCGACAACTGGACCGATTGTCTGTTCAACAACGTTATCGCCGCGCACCGCTATCTCCATGTGATCCTTCACGACTATTCGGGAGATCCGGACTGGCAGGTGCAGGCCGGAGCCGTCTGTACCGCAAATGTTCCCACGCTGGCTTCCGGCCAGCCCGTTGCGGACTCCGGCTATCTGGAAGGCGTGATCGACCTGGGCCAAGTGGCGCCAGCGCTCATCGGCCAACCAGCCTGCTTTCTCCTGCGCGGTCGCAATCACTGGACTACCACGTTCTATGCCGCCTACTTCGACGACTCACCGTCGTCTGACGCTGAGAGCGTCCTGCCCGGCTACCAATCCCTCAATGGGCTTCCCGATTTACCCGACCTCGATGTTACTTACATCCACCGTGATCCGGCTCTGGCCTACGATGCGCGGCCAAACACGCCGCACCCCGGTGAGCAGGCGTACTTCCATGCTCACGTGCGCAATGCCGGCTTCCTCCCGTCGGGGCCGTTCCTCTACACCTGGATGCTCGATGGCCATGTCCTTGTGGGGGGAAACGATTCGCGCGGCCTCACTCCCGGAGGGGAAGAGACCTTCAGTCTGCCCTGGACCTGGCGGAGCGGTCATCACACCCTGCGGTTCGTGGTCGTGCCGGACGGTCCGGAAATCAATGCTCACAACAAGGCGCTGTCCATCCGAACCGATGCCTTGTCCCTTGGATTCTGGGTGGAGCAATCCGCCTGGGAGTATTTCAATCACTTCCAGTGGCTGTATTGTCGATCGCTTCCCTGCATTGGCTCCAACTCATTTGCCGATTGGCTGCAGCGCCAAGTCGCCGCCTGGAATCGCCTGCTCGACGGAGCTCGCTCCAGTCCCGATGTGCCGTCCGGCATCATCGATCGCGTGCGCCTCGACAAAATCACGGTAGTGCCCGACGGCTCGCTCCCTTTGCACGGCGGTCGTCCTACCAACTCGCCGGATCTCAGTGACCACACGGTTGATCTGCAGTGGGGATTGCCGGCGCAGGGAGTTGACGCCCTTTATCGGCGCCACTTTGAAGGACCGTTCGACGTGGACTGGGCGCAGATCCACGAACTTGGTCACGCGCGTTCACTGGCCGACCTCTACCGCTTCGACGTCTTGCCGGACGGCTCAGCAGTCGCCGGCATCCGCGACACGGCGGGCCAGCCCATCTTCGATTCCTCGCTGCCGAGTTCACCGATGCGCGCCTTCCAAACTGGTCCCACATCGACGCTGCTGTACCAGAATGCCGAGGACGACCTGATGTCCTGCACCTGCACGCCGCTGTACAGTCCCTACGATGCGCTCCTCTGGAACCGAATTCAGGGAAGGCGTCCAACCTGCGGCAACTTCAATCCGCCCTGCAATCTGGGCGATTGGTTTCTCGACCTTCCCCGCCGCAACGGCATCTTGCTGCTCGATCGCCAGGGCCAGCCTCTACCAGACAGCACGCGAGTTCGAATGTATTACGACGGGGCTACGGACTACATAGATCATCGTTTCACCACCGGCAACAGCCAAGTGCTCCCTATCTTTAGGGGAAAGGTCTGGCTTGGCTCCGATCCGTTTCACGTCGGGGGATCACACTCCCTCGCCGGCCCCAATTTGCTGCTCATGGAAGTGCAGACGGCGAGCAGCGACACCTTCTGCTTCATCGAACCCACCCTCTTCAACCTCGCCCGCTGGCACGGGTATGCGGACAGCAACCATCCAGCAATGTATGTGTTTCAGCAGGGCCGGCAGGTCAACAACAGGTGCAACCTACGCGGACCACCGCCGCTGGTCAACGAACCATTCGCCGCCTCACTGGCGGATTCCAGCGTAGTTGTAACGCCCCAGCGAGGGCGTGAGATCGTGGTGCACATCACGCTCTACGACGCCAGCCGGCCGGCGCACCCGCTCCGTGATCGCTTGCTTGCCCTGGAGAACGCTCACGGCCATGTGCTGGCCACGGCGTTGACCGGTCTGGATGGCGCCGCTACAGTTGTGCTTCGTCATGTTCCTGGCCGAATTGCAGTCGTCGATCGAACCGACAACAATCTGATAATCCCAGCAGTTGGGCCTTATGCTCCACGCAACAAGGTCCGGTAGGGGACGGCCCGAGTGCCGTCCCGCCGGTCCGCAGACCGGCTCTGACGCCGACAATCTCAGCGACAGATCGGAGTATGCAGGACTGGGTTGTGCTCGCTGCGCTTCAATGTCCCCAGCTGAAACACGGGGCCGGCCTGCGGGCCGGCGGGCGGCCCCCCGGGGCCGCCCCTCCCGGAGAACGTTTCCGTCCCTTACAGGATCTGTTCGCGCGGGTTTTTTAGCTCGTCAGCCTTGA
>JBPCKK010000045.1:0-14252 GCA_051004335.1 Chloroflexota bacterium | reverse complement strand
TAAATCCATTCCACAAGTTCGCCCCGTGGTGGCGGCACAGCAACCCAAGCGAGGGCGGACGATAACCTTGCAAGCAAGGCAGGCACGCCTTGCCTGGTTCATGCTCACCCCCACGCTGATTGTGGTTGCCATCATTGCCGTCTGGCCGCTGATCCAGGTGGTCTACCAGAGTCTGACCGACGCGCGCTTCAACAGCCCAACGCCGACCAGCTTCGTTGGCCTGAGGAACTACAGCGATCTCCTGAAGGACATCGCCTTCCGCGATTCCGTGTGGATCGCCGTCAAGTTCGCCATAGTCACCGTGATCTTCGAATTTATCCTGGGCCTGATCGTGGCCCTGGTGGTGAACTCCAATTTTCGAGGGCGAGGGCTCACCCGCGCGGCCATGCTCATCCCCTGGGCGGTAATCACCGTGGTCTCCGCGCAGATGTGGAAGTTCATGTTCAACCAGACCTCCGGTGTGGTCAACGACCTGCTCTACTTCCGCATAGGCGGCTTGATCAATACCTTCCTGCCGGCAAGCCACCACATCCTCACCGGTAACGGACAGGCCTGGTTAGCCCAGAACAGCACCTCGTTTTGGTCAGTGTGCGCCGTGGACATCTGGAAGACCACGCCATTTGTGGCGTTGCTGCTTCTCGCTGGTCTACAAGTGATCCCCGGCGATGTCTACGAAGCGGCGAGAGTCGACGGCGCGGCCGCCGTTCAGGCCTTCTTCCGCATCACGCTACCGCTGCTCCGTCCGGCCATCCTGGTCGTGCTCATCTTCCGCACGCTCGATTCTCTTCGCGTCTTCGATGTCTTCTATGTCCTGGAAGGCACGAACCCAACGACGCAGACCATGGCAATTTACAACTACAGTAACCTGGTCTCCTTCGGCGATTACGGTTACGGCTCGACCATAAGTGTGGCCATCTTTATCATCATTGCCCTCTTCGTGATCGCCTACGTGACCTTCCTCAAAGTGGAGACGACATGAACCACACTCGTCCCCGCCCAATCGCGCGGGTGGGTTTTTACATCCTACTTGCCGTGATCCTGCTCTACATCATCTTCCCGTTTTACTGGGCATTCCGCTCAGCAATCACGCCGGACGCCGGTCTCTTTGCCACGCCGGTACAGTACTGGCCAAGCAATCCCACTGGAGTCAACTTTAGTGAGGTCCTGGGCAACAGCGAGTTCCAGCGAGCGTTGTTGAATTCAGCGATTGTAGCCGTTTCGGTGACCGTCATTTCGTTGATCATCGGCGCTTCGGCGGCGTATGCCATCGGGCGGTTTCAGTTCCGGGGGCGTACGCCAGTGCTCTACCTCATCCTGGCTATGACCATGTTTCCGCAGGTCGCCGTTCTGGGCGCGCTGTACAACATGGTGAACCAGTTCGGTCTGTTCGATCATCTCTATGCATTGGTCCTCACCTACCTACTCTTCACCCTGCCATTCACCGTCTGGGTCTTGCACGGCTTTTTCCGTTCCCTCCCAAGGGAATTGGAGGAAGCCGCATACGTGGATGGGGCATCGCCACTGCAAACCTTCCGCAAGGTCATGTTGCCGCTGGCCGCCCCCGGCATGGTGACGACTGGGCTGTTGGCATTCATTGCCGCCTGGAACGAGTTCTTGTTTGCCCTCACCTTCTTGCAATCACCCGACGAGCGCACCGTGCCGCTGGCGATCTTCGATTTCATTCCTTCGAGCAACGTCGGCGGGAGTTTTCAGACGCCATGGGGCCAGACGATGGCCGCGACCATCGTGGTCACCGTTCCTCTTGTCGTACTCACCCTCATCTTCCAGCGAAAGATCCTGGCCGGCCTCACTGCCGGAGCCGTGAAGGGCTAGGATGGTCGTTCGGTGGATCTAGCGCCGGTTCTGAGCTACATCGCCGAGTACTGGCCACACATCATCCGGGGCAACCCACGAGAGCAACAGTCGCTCATCGGATTGCCCCGGCCGTATGTCGTGCCCAGTGCCGGCGACATGTTCAGCGAGATGTACTACTGGGACTCGTACTTCATGTCTCTGGGATTGGTGGGCACGCCACACCAGGGCCTGATCAGGGACATGACGGAGAATATGGCGGCCCTGTTTCGCCGTTTTGGCCTGATTCCCAATGCCAGCCGGTACTACTTTCTCTCGCGGAGCCAGCCGCCGTTTTTCTCACGGATGATCTGGCTGACCTACGACTGCTTCAACGACCCGACCACCGTAGAGGCCCGGCGATGGCTTGGCCGTATGATGCGGCTGGCCGAGCGTGAGCACGAATCTGTCTGGTTGGGCACGACCCAGCCTCATTTCCGTCAGGTATATCGGGGGCTGTCGCGCTACTTTGACGTCAACTTCCTCGACTTCCTCGCCTCCTGCGAGAGCGGATGGGATCATTCCACGCGTTGCGGCGACCGGTGGCTGGATCACCTGCCCGTGGACCTGAACAGCATCCTCTATATGCGGGAGATGGATTTTGCGCGGGCCGCCGAGATTCTTGGGGCACCGCGCCGGGCAGCGGAATGGCATCGCCGAGCCGAAGTCCGCGCGGCTACCCTGCGGGAACTGATGTGGGATGAGCAGGTCGGGATCTTTCTGGATTACGATTGGGTCCGGCAGGAGCGAGATCCAGACCCGTCCCTGGCCGGCTTCTATCCGCTCTGGGCCGGCTGGGCCACGCCCGTGCAGGCGGAGCGGATTGTGCGTGACTGGTTGCCCCGCTTCCAACAGCCGGGCGGTCTGGTCACCACTCTGAAGGAACGTGCCGGTCGCCAGTGGGCTTGGCCGAACGGGTGGGCGCCGTTGCAGTGGATCGTGGCCGATGGCCTTGAGCGGTACGGCTTCGGGGTGGAAGCACAAGCGATACGCGAGTCATGGTGTGCCAACTGCGTCGCCGTCTTCGCCGCAACCGGCATCCTCTGGGAGAAATACAACGTAGTTCAGGTTGGCGCTGACCCCGAGGGCGGGCTCTACGGTTCAGTTCCCGGCTTTGGCTGGACCAACGGAGTGGTGGCCGACTTTGCACGGAGGCTATTGTGAGATTCAAGGAAAAAGACCAGCCTGAACTTTCGCCAGACCAGGCGTGGTATTGGACTGACGAGTGGCAGGCGGGAGAGCGCGAGGCGGACGGACAGATGCGTGCCGGTGAGTCCACAGTGTTTGCTCACGGCGCCGACTTTGTCTGAGCTCTCGACGCCGATCGTGCTGTCCGTGATGGAATCTTTTAGCGCGTCGCGCTGGCGCGCAACATCTCGGCCGTCAGTCGCACACCCGTGCGGGCGATATAGACCACGCCGATCAGCGTGACCGGGACAAACGCAATGGCGTGGAAGACGAGTGCAGCGGCCAACGCCGGCGTGCGCGAGACTCCATAGAGCCCCAGAGTGACCACGATTAGGTAATCGAATAGGCCTATATATCCCGGCGTGGACGGGACGGTCATGCCCAGGCTGACCACGGCATTGCCCAGTACGCCGGCGGCAAATGGCGCATTCAGGTGGAATGCCCGGATAACCAACCAGAGGAGCACGGCATTCGATCCCCAGATAATGGCGGTATACAGAGTGAGAAGGGCGACCGCGCGACCGCTGCGCAGTGTGCGCAGCCCAGCGGCTATCTGCCGGATGATCTGTCCCACGATGCTCAACCGGCTCTGTTCAATACGGACGAGCAAGCGGGAAAAGCGGGTATCGCGGGACGCGTTGTAGGCCAGGAGGAGCATAAAGAGCAACACCGCGATAAATAATCCGCCCGCAGCCAGGGCGGAACCACGGAGAGCTGCGGGAAAGGCGACGGTCGGGGCCAGCACCAGAAAGAGAATGAGCACGGTAACGCCATCGGCCACTCGCTCCAGGGCGATGGTGGAGAGCGCGCGCACCATGGGGATGCCGGCCCGGTCGCGTACCCAGTACGCCCGGACCAGATCACCCAACCGCAGAGGAAGTAGCGTGTTTACCGCATAGCCTACGTTGATAGCGCCAAAGAGGGTGTCCCAGTCGGGCGCGTCATCGCCCAGGAGCAGTGCCCAGCGCGGTACCTTCATCCCCAAATTGATGGCGAAGAAGACCAACGCCAGGACAAGCAGAGCATAATTTACCTGATGAAAGTCGGCGCCTAGCTGGCTCAGATTTACACTGTGCAACAGCAGAATGACCAGGGCAACACCCAGCGCGATGCCGCCAAGAAGTAGTCCAATCTGTGGGGCCAGGCGGACGATTGAGACCCGCTGTGTCAAATCGTGCTGCTCATGTGGTACTCGCTCCCCGGTGGTGTTCGGCTCGTTCCATCATAGGGTGAGGTAGCCGCCACAACCGGCGAGAAAGAGCTCTACGGTCAAGTCTCCTGGTGGGCGCCGAGAGGAGCCGCTGACCAGCCGAATCGCGTGAGACTCGCCGCGCCCGCCGCGATAACCACCAGACTGCTGAACAGGATGATGATTCGCGTATTGAGATGGGTGTAGAGTGGCGCTGCCAGAAGCAGGCCGAACAGGCCTCCCGCGCTGGAGGTTGTCGCGCTCAGACTGTACACCTTCCCAATCTGGCTGGCTGGGAAGTCCGTTTGCAGCATGGTCATTATTGGTAGATCGCCCATGGGCCCACCGAAGGCAGCCAAGCCGGCGGCGAGCATGGCCAGAGGAACCGAGGGCGCCAGAACCATCAAGAGGAAGCCGCCACCCATCACCAGGAAACCGCTGAAGATGCTGACCGCCTGTCTTCGGATCATCCTGCTGCCCACGAGCAGATTGCTGACGATGTTACCGGCGCCGTACGCCCCCACGATCAAGCCGTACCTCCCCACTCCTCCATGCAGCTCACGCGACGCCAGCAACGCGGCGCCCAGAGTGAGCGAAATCATCCAGACGCCGTTACTAATGGCCTTGCCGGCCAGTGAGTAGAGGACGAGGCGATGGTCACGCACCAATCGGGTCGCGGAGATCGTTGACGCGACGACCCGTGCAAGCCGCGTGTGCTTGTTTGCAGTTCGGCGCGCCAGGCGAACCTGGTACCCAATGATAAAATAGCCAGGGCAGAGATAGCGAAACTCACCGCATCGATGGTTAAAAAGTGACCCAGCGGGAGAAGGTAGACCAACAGACCGGCCAGTGCGGACGCAACCGCACGGGCCAACCGCTTCGTCGCGTCCATCAGCCCATTGGTTGCCTGCAGGGTGCGCTTGTCACCGGCCAGGACGGGAAGACTCGCGTTCAGCGCTGGGTCGAAGAACGTGCCGACGCCACCCACGATGATCGCTACCACACTGAGTTGCCAGAACTGTACCACGCCGAACAGGGCAAGGCGGCGAGCGCCAGAACGGCCAGTGAGCGAATGACATCGGCGCCCATCATCACCGCGCGGCGGTTCCAACGATCGGCGTACACCCCGCCAACGGGACCGAGGAGAAGAGCAGACGCAAATTCGTCGGCGGCGACCAGGCCGCCTTCCCCGCCGGCCACGCGGACCGCGATCCAGATCACGGCAATGTAGTAGAGTTGATCGCCGGCAGCGGAAAGAACCTGACTCACCCAGAGGATCGCCAGATGACGCTGTCTCAACGCCTCAAGAATGCGCACGTGCTCCTTCTACCGGCGGCTGTCGTCGACATTGCCCGGGAGGGGCCGAGCCCCTGCTCGGCCCTCCGCCCGCTGGCGGACTTCGTTGCCTGCTCGTGATTTCCGATTGTTGCTGGCCGCCGCCGGCAAGTTGACGCGAGCGCTCTTATCCCTGCTTAGTGGTGATGATGTCCGCTGGGCGTAAAGGCGGGAGGAGCATCGTGCTGGTGCTGTCGTAACCAGGAACACCAGGCGTCTACACCTTCACCGCTGCGGGCGCTCATCAACATATGCTCGATACCCGGATGGACTGCCTCCAGATTTCGCTGAAGGCGCGCGGGATCAAAATCCACGTACGGCAACAGATCTATCTTATTGACCAGCACGAGTTCGACCGAGCGAAACATCAGTGGATACTTAAGCGGCTTGTCCTCGCCCTCGGTCCCCGAAAAGACCATAACCCAGCTGCTCTCGCCCACATGAAACTCGGCGGGACAGACTAGGTTGCCCACATTCTCGATGATCAGGACATCAATATCGTGCAGCGGGAGCGCGGGGATACCATAGCGCACCATATTGGCATCGAGGTGACACTCGCCGCCGAAGCCCGGATCGGTATTGATCTGGGCAATGGGAACGCCGAAGCGCTCGAGCCGGTCGGCATCGAGCGTGGTCTGCACATCCCCTTCCAACACACCCAGACGCAACGTGTCGCCCAGCTGTTCCAGGGTACGCTCCAGTAATGTCGTCTTGCCGGAACCCGGCGAACTCATCATGTTGACGACGTAGGTCCCCGCATGATCGAACTCGTGCCGGTTCGCCTGTGCCAGCGCATCGTTGGCGCCCAGCACGCCTTCCATAACCAACGTCTTGTTGCTGCCGTTCTCCACGTGTCCATTCCTCCGTTGATGAGTGTGCCCGTTGCCAGATTCCATCCCGTCTTACTTTGGCACCTCCGAACTGCTGTTTGCCAGTTACTACGATTGCGAGTATCTGCATACCGAAACCGGAGATCAAGGCAGAAGTGCCATGGTTCACAATACACTTCCCGGTCCACCGGTAAGCGATACTGGATAGAGGAGTGTCCTGGGGTGGAGATCGATACCGGGGTAGAGGCTATCAGGAGTGTACTGCGTGAGCATGGGCTTCATGCGACCAGTGCGCGAGTGGCTGTACTCCAGATTCTCAGCGAAGAACACCGCCATCGCAGCGTGGAGGAGATTCGCGCGGAAGTCCTGGAGCGTTATCCCGCGATCGATCCGGCGACGGTCTATCGCACGCTGGAGACGCTCCAGGAACACGGATTGGTAGTCCGGGTGGAACTCGGCGATAAGCGAACGCGCTGGACCTACGTGACTCACGAGCATCATCATCTGGTCTGCCGCCGCTGTGCAGCGGTGGTGGAAATCGACGATGCTCCCATCCAAGGGCTGGCCGAGGAGCTTGAGCGTCGGTACGCATTGCGGATGGACGGGCAACATCTTGTCCTCCGTGGGCTCTGCGCCGATTGTGCGGTCGCTGAAGCGTAGCTCGTCAAGGCGGGCGAGCAACAATCTACAGCGGGAACCGCTGTGCGGAAATTTGCAAATTCCGCCGGATGCGTATACAACTGTATCATCCTGCTCATGTCCTATTTGGAGTAAGGCGCGAGTGCGGCGTACCAATGAGACGTTGAGAGGAGTTGGAGAACCATGTCGACCGTGGTGAAGGACACCCATGGCACAGGTCCATTGAACCGGCTCGTGACCATTTGGCAGGAAGCCCCACCCGATCTCAAGCGGCGCCTCATCGGGATCTATTCCCTTCTGATTGGCTTTAATATCGCGGTCTGGGCGACCTTGCTCCTCTCCTCCACCCGATACGGCTTGTTGCTGGGCCTGGCTCCCGTGGCCTATGGGTTTGGACTGCGCCACGCAGTCGATCCGGATCACATAGCGGCCATCGACAACACCACGCGGAAGTTGATGCAGGACGGCAAGCGACCAGTGGGAGTGGGATTTTTCTTCTCGCTGGGGCACTCCACCATCGTCTTCGCGCTTTCCGTGCTCATCGCGCTCTCGGCGGCGTACGTCAAGAAGAATCTCCCGCACATGCAATCCGTTGGCGGCGTGATCGGCACCTCAGTCTCCGGCGGCTTCTTGATTGTCATCGCCACCATCAATGCAATAGTCCTCTGGGACATCTACAAAACGTGGCGGCAGGTGCGGCGCGGCGGCAGCTATAGCGACCAGTCGCTCGACGAATACCTCAGGAAGCGCGGTCTTTTGGCCCGACTGTTCCGCCCGCTCCTCAAGACTGTGAAGAACAGCTGGAATATGTATCCCATTGGCGTCCTCTTTGGTCTGGGTTTCGACACGGCCAGCGAAGTAGGGATATTGAGCATGTCGGCCACCGCCGGAGCCACCAGCATGCCGGTTTGGTTCATCTTGCTGCTGCCGCTGCTCTTCGTCGCCGGCATGTCCCTGGTGGATACCACCGACGGTGTGGCTATGCTGGGTGCCTACGGCTGGGCCTATGTCCGACCGGTACGCAAACTCTACTACAACATGAACATCACGTTGATCTCGATTCTGGTGGCGCTGGTCATTGGCGGGATCGAGGTGTTGCAGGTGATCGCTTCCGAAACCGGCGCGACCGGCGGTATCTGGGATTGGGCGAGCAACGTGCCGTTCTCGGTGCTCGGCTTCTACATCATCGGCATCTTCCTGGGAAGCTGGATCATCTCGATGATCGTCTATAAACTGCGCGGGATCGACAAATTGGATGACCAATTTGCCAGCGCAGCCGCATCCTCGGGTATCGCCCCCGGAGCGGAATAGGATGACTCCCTACCTGATTCCGGTCAGCCCTGCTCATTCTCCATGCGTGAGGCGATGGGTAGGCGGACCGTGAAGGTGGTTCCGATCCCTTCCGCGCTCTGCACGGTTACCATCCCGCCGTGCTGCTCCACGATGTCGCGTACCGCCGCCAGGCCGATGCCGGTTCCGGCGATCTTGGTGTTGACATTCCGCCCGCGTCGGAAGCGCTCGAAGACGTGTGGTAGATCGTCAGCGGGAATGCCGATCCCCTCATCGACCACGCTAAGCACGGCCATCGGCGCCATCGTGTACTCGATGGTCAGGCGCACCGTGATGCGTCCGCCCGCCGGGCTGTACTTGATTGCATTGGAGAGCAGGTTAGCCAGCACACGCTCCAACCGGGCAACATCCCAGTTGCCGAGTATCTCCCGCGCCTCGGCGCGCAGTTCGATGGTGTGCCGCTCCGAGACTTGTTGGAGCTCTCGCACAATGGCCTCGCCCAGCAGGACAAGATTGGCCGGCTGCCGGGAGAGCGCCAAGGGGCGTCCCAACTGGATATTGGCGACCTCCAAGAGTTCGTTAATCAGCACGACCATACGGGCGGCGCCAGAGTCGACCCGAGCCAGCCCATCGGCAAGCTGCTCAGTGGAAAGCGCATCCATCTCCAGCCGGCGGAGGAGCATCTGTACCCGGCCCTTCACAGAGGTGAGCGGGGTACGAAGGTCATGGGCCACCGCCGAAAGAAACTGGTCTTTCTGAACTTCGAGTTGATGCTGGTTGGTCACGTCACGTACGGTGAGAACCGCTCCCAGCCGCCGGCCCTCTTCGTCGGTGACCGGAACCGCACTGCCTTGGGCCACTACCGATATCCCATCGGGGCGTCTGATGAGCCATTCGGCGTCAAGGGTAGTTTCTCCCTGCTGGACGGCACGAGCCAGTGGCAGATCGTCAGGAGGATATGGATCGCCATCCAGGTTGAACAGGTGGTATGCCTCGGCGTATTGCTCAATTGGCACATCCAACTTGCTCATGCCGTGGATGGCGCGCGCCGCCCGATTCACGAAGGTGATCCGTCCTTCGGGGTCGGCGATGATGATACCTTCCGCGATCTGACCGAGCATTGCCTCGCGTTCGGCCGCCAGTTTGGTGAGCCGGATACGCGACTCTCGTTCTAGGGAGTATAGTCGAGCGCGTTCCTCTCCGGATGCTCGCTGGGCAGTGATATCTTCGGCTACCGAGATGGAATACCGAGTTTCGCCAAGCGTGTCACGGACTGTGGAGGCGCTGATGCGCGTCCACATGACCGTTCCGTCTCGATGCATGAATCGTTTTTCCAGCTGCACGCGGTCTCGGCCGGCTTCAGCTGCCGCCTGGTTCACTGCCTGATCGTGGGCTATGTCCTCCTCGTGGGTCAGTTCAAGATAATGGTGGCCCACCATCTCCTCTTCGGCATAGCCCAACATGGCGCAACGCACCGGGTTCACTGCCAGGTAACAGCCGTCGGGGCCGATGATGGAGAGGCCCACCGGCGCGAGGTAGAACATCGCGCGGAACAGAGAGTCATCCATCCCACGCTCACCGCCGGATGGTCGCTCAGGAGTCATGAATGGCCGGAATCCGGGCGTCGCTTCATCGCTTTGCCTCCGCGGCAGGATAAAACGCCGCCGGTGATACATCGAGTAGGAGAACATCGTGCTCAGCATCGGACAGCGTGGCGGCCCGGTCCATCAAGGCGTTCATCATCGCCTGCACGGCATCGGCGTCAGCTTCCGTGTGGATTGGACGCGGCGCTACCATGCCGTCAGGCTCGCCTCGGCATCCGCGTGAAGGTCGGTGAACTCCCGAAGCTTCCGGCGACTAACGACGTGCATCTCCGTCCTCTTGGCATGATGTTCGCACAGTGCGAACAGGGAGTCAAGAGGGAAACTCTAGCGAAGTGTAACTAGACGGCGCCAGGAGCGACCGCCATCAGTCGTGGCGACAATCATCCCGCGTCGCTCATGTGGTTGTCGGGAGAGAACTGTCAAGTCCGATAGTTGATCAACACGACCGGCTGATTCAGCCACCCCGCAACCAGGAGCCAGACTTTGGGATGCCGGCACTGTGGCTTGAAGTGATACGATCCGTGGACGTACTTGCGGGCAACGGTCCACGTCTGTGTCTCCGTTCCGGTTCCCGATCCCGGCCCGGCGCCACCCGCGCAGTAGTCTAACGCCGTGTAGAGCAGAGGCCCTCGTTGTTCGGCATCTCCAGGGCTGATGTCCGCGGACACGCGGTTCGCGGTGTGCACCACGAGGCGGGGAGGCCGGCCTCGGGTGAGTCGAACCGTGCGCCGCCGCCCCATCATCTCAACGTCTGCGTCGGTGGGGCGGAGCAACGCGCTAGCCCGAAGATGCCTCCCCCGCAAAACTACATAGACCTTCCGCTGTAGCGTGCCGCCGGGCGCCAACGTCATCAGGAAGGGCGGGGTGCATGATGGCCCACGAACACCTTGTGGCACCGGTTTGCCGGCCGCGTTGAATACCTCCACGGACAGACTTGTGCCGCAGGACGTATCGAGCATTATTGGGCGCCTCGACACATTGCGGAGCCTGACCATTACCTGGACCAATGCATTACGCGGGAAGGTGGTTCCCGGGATGATCAATGACAGTGATACGCCATGGCCAATGGCGGCGAATTGCCTGTCCGAAAGGTTGCCACCCCCCGACGGCTGAGCGGCGGCCGACACGGGTACAATCAGCAGCAGGAAGGCGGCGACGGCTCTGATTGTCAAAAAGATACCTTCTAGTAGCGTTTCTCGTCAGACGGCGCGGGCTAAATGGGTTGTCCATATCCCGCTACCACTCGTCCCATGGCCACATCGACTACTTTCAGCTGCACTGTCTTGGTGGGATGATTCAGCTTCACTTCAGATCACCGGGCCAGGCCGGCAGCCGGGGTCACGGTGAAAGGAAGAACAACGCGATTGGCCAGCCAGGGCCGCGACGGCGGGTCGGCGAGGGCGCTCGTGTCAGTACCATATGAGCTTTCGCGTGAGCCGCGGTGCTTATGCACTCAATGATACAACCCCTGAACTCACGCTCTGCTCACCAATCAGCGGGTATCGATCAACAGGGAACTTTACGATGTGCAGTCGTCGCTGCAGCCTCGTCTGGTCCTTGCGTAATGTTTCAGGCACGCGCGACAATTTGGATGTGAGGAGCGCGCCGGGTCTCTACCCGTAGGGGATACTCTCCACAATCTGCCCGGTCGTATCGTCGACGATGAAGGCGGCTGCCGTCCAATTTGGCACCGGTGGCGCTAAATCCGCGCGCTGGTCTCCGCCGCCTCGTGGAATCAATCCGTTGCCGTGGGCATCGACAACACCTTCAAACTTCACAATCCAGTAGTCAGCCCGGACTCGCGGTTGAACTTTCCCCTTGATGGTCACCCCCCAGTTCGGCGTCCAGGAGCCATACGTAACGATGACGCGTTTCGCTCGCTGGTACATGGCGCCATTTTGGAGCGCCGCTGTGAGGACCTGGGCTTGCGTCATGCGGGCAGGAGCGAGCGGCGCGCCAACCGCAACACCGGGTGACGCGAGTCGCGGGTATTGGACGGCGACCGAACCAGTACTGTGGCTGGCCATCACCGCTATTGCAACCGTTAGCCCTCCTACCACAAGGGCGATTTTCACGAGTGTCATGGCAACTCTCCTTTCAATTCGTACACCGATTGTCGTACATGTACCAGTTATTAGGGCCGTTCCCGGTCACTATCTGGTAATCAGCGCTGCCCCCATTCGTGCCTCCTTGCGAACAGTTGCTCCCCTGCCCGCTGCCCAGATAAGTCAGGTTTGCGTTGTAGGAGCTACCGAAGGAGTCTCGCCACTGCACGCTGTAGACATGCATGTTGTGATTTATGTCGCCAGCCGCGTGGTCTCCCTCCGAGGTACCCGTCGTGTTGCACGTATAGTTGTGGATCTCGTTATAGTTCTCGATGTGATTGGGCGTGAAGGAGACGTTCGCCGGAGTTGTATAACTGTATATGGTACCATTGTTATTAGCAAAGAATTGGTATTCGTTGCAGCACGAAAGTTTCTCGGTCTCGTACGTCCAATCGTTATTGGGCTGGTACTGCATGGAAAAGTCGTCCTCATGCATTTGACCGTTGTTGTCAAACCAGTTCGTGAACCACCACTCGTGCTGAGGACTCAGGGCCGATTTCCTTATCCACCCTGTCTGGGCGAGGTCACTGAATACATTGGAATTGGCAAGCATTACCCAGGTGGTGGAGACGCCGAAGACGGGCGAAGGATTGTACGCATTCATCGTCGCGCTCACGTAGTAGGGAGCACTGGAAGTGAACTGCTCACCACCGGCAAACATCTGCCTCAGACTTCCCGGACTGACATTGCAGGCGGATGCCGTTGACACATTGAGGAGCAGCCCAACGAGGCAGCCGACCAGCCAAGCGCTGCGGCGGATGCCTATCCACAAACGTGCAGAGTCTACCCTGCCAATGAGCATGACCAACACCTCCTGATTTTCTATGCGACCTTAATTCTCGCCATACGCACTCAGACGGTCCCCATCCGAATCCGTGGGTCGGGTCGAAGTACCTGTGTATAAGTAGTCCCATGCCGCGCGGGTCGCCGATCGTCTCGGTCGCCCGGGATTGGCTACCATGCCGTCCCCTCGCTAGTCAGAACGTCCTGCGCCTACGGTACAGGCCGACGACGGCGCCCGCGCCAGCGCCGTATGACGCCGTCGTGTGAGCCGAGGCGTGACCATCTTGGCCAGGCTCTGGCCCCATCGGATGTAACCGCGCATAAACTCTCTCTCTCCCACCCGTCTCCTCCTTTTCTGATCGGTGGGTGTTCCACTTCCCTGATTCTCACTCTACTGCGCTCTTTGGCCGCTGTCTTTGCCCTGGGGCAAGTAACTCGAAACTCGCCGTAAAGTGTTCTCAGCTATCGTCGTCGGGGTGCAGGACAACGAGTCGGGCGCGGCCCAGACGGCGGATGTGTCCTCGTCGCGCGAGGTCGGCGATGACTTCGCTGGCGCGGGCAGGTGTTGTCCCAGCCAGCCAGGCGATCTCTTCGAGCGTGTAGTGCGCCTCGTGCCAGGGATTCTCGACTGACGCATCGAGAAGGGTGCGCCGGACGCGGAAGGGGGCGTCGTGGAGCGTGAGGCTGGCGGATAGACTTTGGAGCTGCTGAATGACCGCGTCCGTGACGCTGAGGGCCTCCGCCACGGCGGTTGGTGATGAGGCCACGGTCTCGAGAAACACCGGATATGGCGCGGAACACACGGTTGCTCCCTCGGCCATTGTCCGCGGCAGGATGTAGTCCTCCTCCGGGAGCCAAGGAACCGTGGATCGGAAGAACTGTCCGCGCTGGAACCGGTTGACGCCCTGGGTGCGTCCGGCCGGTGAGACGCAGACGAGGAGGAGGCCGCCCCACACCACGATCCAGGCGCGGTCCTCGTCCCGCCGGAGATCAATTGGTTGGCGGCGTCCATACTCCCGCCAGCGAGACAGCAGGGTTAGTTGGGAGAGGCGCTGATCACCTACCCCGGAAAACAGATCGAGCGCCCGCAGATCGGCTACGCGCCTCTCCTGCTCCTCCGTCGACCGTCCCTTCCTTCGCTGCGCCATCCACGAGCTTCAAGATAACGCCGCTAGCATTGTTATGCAAATTGACAGACGGGGTCATTGATCGTTGTGCGGGGTGCGAAAGATGCTGCTCTCGGCATTCAGTTTTTCCTCAGTGCTAGGTACTGGTAGGTGCGACCTGCGTTCGCCCGCGGCGGCCCCTATTATTGTGTTTTCCCGCGCGCCTGCCCCAAATCTGGGGGCTACAATGATGGCGGCGGGCGAGCGCAGATCGCCCCTACCGCGGATGGCACGTTTGCACTAAGAGCCGCGGAGGTGGGACACCGTTAGGT
>JBPCKK010000044.1:0-6729 GCA_051004335.1 Chloroflexota bacterium | reverse complement strand
AACTCTCCCCGGAAAAGTAGTACACGTGTTCTATAGGTCGTGTGTTCTACTATAGTGGGCGAGACGCATGGCGTCAACTCTTTTTGCGTCTTCGGGCAGCCCGCTGCGCCTGGCTGAGTTGGAACATCACCGAAGCCAGACTTGACGTTTCCGGTCGGGCGCCTTCAAGGCTCTGAACGCGAGCCTGCGCCTCCGCATAACACTCCGCATTTGCGCGGTTCCCGATGGCCCACAGCGTCGCCACCGACTCATCTGGATCCATTGAGAAGATGATTCGCCAGTCGCCATCTCCGACTACAAGCTTTCGCCAGTTGGTGAGCCCTCTGCCCAATGGATAGCCGGCATCCTTTCCCTCTTCTTCGAGGCGAAGCAGCTTTTGCAGAAACAGCGGCAGGTTGCCGCTCTTCGCATAGCGGATTAAGTCCCCAACGGCCCCGTCGATGAGCTCGACTTGGACCGGCATTGCCTAGCCCTCGAGTTCGCTCAGCTGTTCTCGGCTATATCCGAACCGTTCCAGCACGTCATCGAGTGAATGGCGGCTCGGACCCGTGGTGAGCATGCGGGCCGCGGCGAGGGAGATGTCCATGAGGTCTTCCTCAAGTTCTCGCAGTTCGTCGAGCCGTTCCATACTAATGAGAGCGGCCACTACCTTGTTGTTGCGGAGCAGGACCTGTTCACGGCCAGCCTCAGCCTCACGCACCAGTCCAGAGATTCCCAGCTTGGTCGCTTCCGAGATGGAGATCAGATCGCGTGTTTCGACTTTAGGCATCGCAAATCCCCGTGCGACGAATAGTGCAATCCTACGTAGAATGCTACATAGCGCAAAACCTCACCGAGTCCAGCATTGACCGTCTTTCACCCACCCTGCTAGACTCGGACACTGCTCGGTCCCGTGGTGTAGCGGCCTAACATGCCTGCCTGTCACGCAGGAGATCGCCGGTTCAAATCCGGTCGGGACCGCCAGTATTGCGTCATTCACGCCCACCGCACATTCACGCGGTGGGCGTCTTTTTTGCCCCGTGTCCTACTTTGGTCGCACGCAGATGGTGGGCGACGTGTTCGGCCGCCTCTTCACCGCTGCGGATGCAATCGGGAATGCCCACGCCGCGATAGGCAATGCCGGCCAGCGCGACGCCAGGCCAGCGGTTCTCCGTCGCGGCAAGGGCGGTTACGCGCTCCGGATGGCCAAGGGTGTACTGCGGCATGGCGCTCGGCCAGCGAAAAATGCGCTGGAATACAGGCTTGGCACTAATCCCCAGCACGGCTCGCAACTCGTCCCGTGCCGCCTCGAGCAGTGTGTCGTCGTTGGCTGCAACCAGCGAGTCTCGTCCGTATCGCCCCACGAACAGGCGGATGAGCGCGGAGTCCGCCGGCGCTCGGTGGCGCCATTTCCTGGAGACCCAGGTCGAGGCCAGAATAGGGCGATCCTCGCTCCTCGGAACTACATAGCCGTAGCCGTCCAGAGGGTGGGGCAAGTCCGCAATGGGGAAGCCCAGGGAGATGGTAGCCGCGGAAGCGTACGGAATAGCACTCAGGATGGTGCTAAAGTCCGCGTCAAGGCTCGCTAATTGTCCGGCGGCCACATGTGCCGGGGTCGCGATGATGACCGCCTCAGCATCCAGCTTGTCGCCATCTTGAAAACGGCAGCGATACCCCGCTGGTCGCGCCTCTACCGAGTCGACGCGTGAGTCCCTTAGCACTCCTACTCCCCCGATCTGCTGCGCGAGCGCGTCCACGATGCACTGCATGCCGCCCCGCGGAGTCAGGAATCCGGGTCGTGCTCCAGCTGGAGGTGGTTGAGCACTGAGCCCGCGCAGCAGACTCCCGTGCGCGCGCTCTAACTCACGGAGCTGGGGAAACGTGGCCTGCAGACTGAGCTGGTCGCCGTCGCCGGCATAGATTCCGGCCATCAATGGCTCGATGAGGTTCTCGTACACTTCCCGGCCGAAGCGTCGAGTAACGAACGCGCCCAGCGTCTCGTCGGCGTTTCCATCCTCAGGCGGGACATTGCTCTCCTGCTGCAATCTCGCCTTTCCCTCACTGGAGAACAGATCGGACGCCAGCAGCGGTTCCAGCCGGGCGGGAACCAGACCGGAGAGTCCCTCGGGCAGCGGATGCAACCGCCCCTGACTGAGGACGAACGTCCGCCGGTTCGCTGGGTCAGGACCTTCCAAGCGATCCGCGAGCCCCAGCTCTTCGCAGAGGCCTAGTCCACGCGGTTTGCCGGCCAGAAAGGAATCGGGACCGCCCTCCACGACAAATCCGCCGGCGCGATCGGTGACGATCAATCCGCCCAGGCGTGGCTGTGCTTCGGCGAGGACAAGTGATCTCCCCGGCAGCAGGGATTGCAGGCGATACGCCGCGGCCAAGCCGGTGATGCCACCGCCAATGATCAAAACGTCGCACGTAGTATTCATGTTCCACTGTACCCATGGTCCGCTTAGTAGGTGCCCGAGTCACGGTCCGGATAGTTGCCAGTGCCTCAGCACAGCTATGGTGGCCCTGGCGACCCGGCATCCACCCACCACGTCCGCCACGATACAACCCGTTGCCCCATCGCACATACGCCGGTGTAGGGACGCTCGGCTCCTGTCTGCGTCCGCATGGGCGTCGAGAACCACGACGCCGCGCACCCGGGTGGAACGTCGAGCGTATGAGGACGCCCGATTGAAGAGGACGCCGCGGGCGGACGCAGACGGGAGCAACGTCCCTACGTCTTCATTCGAACTGTCAACAGTAATTCATCGGGCGCCTTACCGCGCGAATCTTGCGCGGGTTTGATTGGGCCGGGTGCGGCAGGATGAGAACCGTTGAGCGAAAAACCGGCAGCCACCACCGTGGCGCATGTGCATGTGGCCAGACACGGTAGAGAGACTGTTAAGTACGGGTAACTAGACCAGTCGCGGAGGGCTGCGATCACAGGGGAGGCTCGCGAGATGCGCGGAACAATTTTGGCGCTGACTGTGTTCGCGGGTTGCGTGTTTCTACCCTCGTGCTCTTTGAGTCAGGGCCAGCACCATCCCCAAAAACTCCAATTTGCGAGTGGAAGCAGCGGGCACTTTGTATCGAAACCCTTTACTCCGCAAAGTGCATGGACATTGGTGTGGCGCTTGGATTGCGGACGGGCTAAATCAAGGTATGCTGTTTTTCATGTCGATCGCTGCGCAGGCTTCCCTCCGATTGTTGACGTTGTGCGGGTCGAGGCCACGGGCCAACATCCCACGGCCTACCGGCGCCTGCCGCTCGCGTTCCCGTCCGCACTTTCTGGAGTTCACGCATTCGGCAATGTCGGATCGCGACGAGAAATTGCGCGAGGAGAGCGCTACTTGACTAGCGTATATACGCCATGCCACTGGTTGATGCGTGTGACCACTTCCTAAGCGGGAATACAGCCGAGCAGCAGCGCCTTCCGTACACGTCTGGCTCACGTCAGGTTGACTTGATACGTGTCCAGGCGGCTAACTGCATCGCCGGTGAAGGTGAACACCTCGCACATGACGAACTTCAGCCAATCGCCACCCTTCTTGGCGACGCTGCGACTGCCGAAAGCAACTACAGTGTCGCCTTCCTCGATCAGGCGGTCGATGGTGAACGTCGGGCTGCCCACGAAGCCGTCGTTCTCGATCTCGGCGTCGAAGGCGCGTTTACCCCGGAGCGTTTTGTAGCCGTGCAATTCCCAAACAATGTCGTCCGTGAGGCACGACAGGATCTGGTCGTGATCCATGTGGCGGAACCCTCGATGTATTTTTCGACGATGCGCTTGCGTTCGGACATGCGGTGATCTCCCCTGGATCGGTGTGGTCACAAGCAGAAGCTTGCGTTCCTCCGGTGGTCGCCAATACATGGTAGCGCTAATGTGGCTCGGCCCACATGGATAGGAGCGGCTAGAATAGCCCATTACCGACGGAGTTTGCCCCCGCATGACACAGCAAGAAACGCCCAAGCGCTACTGGATTTGGACCGTGGGCTGCCAGATGAATAAGGTCGACAGCGACCGCGTGGCCGACACGCTCAATGCGCGTGGCTATCTGCCGGCCGAACGGGAAGAGGACGCCGACATCATCATCCTCAACTCCTGCGCGGTGCGGGAGAGCGCGGAGCGGCGGGTCAGCGGCAAGCTCGGCAATCTGGTGGCGTTAAAGGAAGAGCGGCCCGATCTGCTCGTTGGTTTGACCGGCTGTTCGGTCTCCCCGGACTTCGACGCCACCAAGAAGCGATTCCGTGGGGCTGATCTCTACTTCCAGCCGACGCGGCTCGATCAGTTTGTGGAACAGCTCAATGCGTTCTGGCCGGAGTCAACCGAGCCGGGCATCATGGCCTGCTGGCAGGAACAGAGCGACCAGACGGAGAGCAAGGGTCCTACCGCGTTCGTCCCGATCAGCAATGGCTGTGACAAGTTCTGTACGTACTGCATAGTGCCTTACCGGCGCGGTCGGGAGCGCAGCCGTCCCATCTTCGAGATCGTGGAAGAGTGCGGCAGTTTGGTCAAGCAGGGCGTGAAGGAAATCACCCTTCTGGGCCAGCGGGTCAATGCTTATGGCCGCGACTTCAAGGACGGTACCGATCTGGCCGATCTGCTCGTCCTGGTCAATGAGATTCCCGGCCTGGAGCGCCTCCGCTTCCTCACCTCCTATCCCAAGGACATGAGCGACAAGCTCATTGCCACCATCGCTAAGCTTGATAAGGTCTGTGACCACATCCATCTTCCGGTGCAAGCAGGCAATAACCAGGTGTTACAAAACACGCGCCGGGGCTACACCCGCGAAGAGTATGTCCAGCTGATCGGACGTATCCGCGCCGCGGCTCCCGGCATCGCCATCTCCACCGACATTATCGTGGGTTTTCCCGGCGAGACCGAGGAGCAGTATCAGGACACGCTTTCCCTCATGGAGCAGATTCGCTTTTCCACGATTTACTCGGCGGCGTACTCTCCTCGACCGGGCACGCTGGCCTACCGCTGGCCGGATGACGTTACCGCCGAGGTCAAGAAAGATCGGCTGAAGCGCCTCGATGCGTTGCAGGGCGCTATCTCTCTGGAGCAGCAGCGTTTGCTCAAGCACGAGGAGACCGATATTCTTATTGAGAGTGCCCACTCAGAGCGGCGCGACATGGCGCAGTGGCGCGGGCGCACTCGCCAGAATCGTCTGGTGTTTGTACCTCGCGGTGATGATGACCTCCTTGGGCGGACAGTGCGGGTGCGTATTGACAAGGTAAGTCCGTGGGCCATGCAAGGCGTGCTCGTCTAATTCTTGCGCCTTGTCTCCATGATGGGTACCCATATGACAGCAATAATTGGAACCATTGACCCAGTGGCCCGGGCCGCCTGCGGGTGGCGGGCCGGATGATCCGGTTCAACCGGCACTCGGGCCGGCCCCTACTGGATCAATAGGTATGACAGTCGCTGTAAGGTGTGAGTAACGCACGGGAAGTGAAGGGACCAAACCATGAATGTAGAAGACGTAACTCTTGCGGATGTAGCCGATCGGCGGCGCATGAGCCGGCGCCAGCTTGAGCAGTTGGCGGTCAACCAGGCAATGCAGAGTCGCTGGGAAGACGCAGCGGACATCAACAAGCTCATTGTTGAAATGGTGCCGGGCGACGCGACGGCGCACAACCGTTTGGGCAAGGCCTATACCGAACTGGGGCGCATCGACGATGCTCGCGAAGCGTACGAACAGGCGCTGCGGGCTGATGCCGCGAATTTGATCGCTCAACGGCAGCTCGATTGGCTGAGCCGCATCAGCCATGCCGAAGCCGAGGATCTGCGCAAGCGTGCCAGCGAGAAGCTTGATCCGCAATTTTTCATGGAAGAGACTGGGAAAACCGCGCTTACCGTCCTCCAGCAGGTGGCAGGGCCTGAGGTGATTGGTACCTTGACCGCCGGCGAACAGATGGCGGTGGTGCAAAACGGAAACCAGCTCACCGTGACGACGGTGGATGGCATTCGGATTGGTTCGGTGGAAGATCGCCTAGCCGTTCGGCTGGCTCGGCTTATGCAAACGGGTAATCAGTATCAGGCCGGCGTGGTCGGAGTTGACGGTGAGACCGTACGCGTGATTATTCGTGAGACCGTGCAGTCCGCGCAGAACGCCGGTCGCATCTCGTTTGCACCGCGCACATCCAGCGAATCCCTGCCGCGTCCCTACGTCCGCGAGGGCCTCCTGCGACGTGCGGGCGGCGATGATGAGGATGAGGATGAGGCGGATGTCGATCTGCAGGATGAGTCCACGGATGACGATGACGAAGATACCCACGAGTTCGGTTTCCATGAGGGTACACTCGACGAAACCTAGACCTGACAAGAACCTGCCGACTGGACATAACGAAACGGGCCGGGGAACCGCGCCCGTTTCGTTATGGTAGGATTGACATGATGTGGTGCCTGGTGGTTGGTGCCTGCGGGGGAGCGCGTTTCGCCCGTGGACACCAATCACGGAGCACCGTTTGACCAGCAAATCAGGGAGAAGTGTGTGCCCGTAACAATTGACCGAAAAGCGGAAATCATCGAGGAGTTTGCCACGCATCCGGGGGATGTCGGATCGTCCGAGGTGCAAATCGCGCTCTTGACCGAGCGGATCGCTCATTTGACCCAGCACCTGCGTGAGAACAAGCATGACTTTCATACCCGGCGCGGCCTGCTCGTCTTAGTTGGCCGCCGGCGCCGGCTGCAGCGCTATCTGGCGCGGACTTCGCCGGAAAGCTATCGCTCGGTCATCACGCGCCTGGGAC
>JBPCKK010000043.1:0-16891 GCA_051004335.1 Chloroflexota bacterium | reverse complement strand
GTACGAAGCCACTGCGGAGTTGCGATACCTACGGATCGCGCGTGAACTGGTGGACGAAATGATCACTCGATTCTCCGGCGAGAGCGCCGGTGCTTTCTACGACGCTCCCCCGAATGACGATCTAGTTGTGCGGCCGCGGAGTCTCAATGACAATCCCATTCCATCGGGTAATGCCGCCGCATGCGTTGCTCTGTTACGCCTCCACGGCCTCACCGGCGAGGCACGATACACCGAACTTGCTCTACCCATTCTGCAGGCCAGCGGCGATCTGCTGGGACGAGCGCCACTGGCTTTCGCCTATCTCCTCGCCGCCCTTGACCTGTACCTCAGTGGCCCTCTGCAAGTCGCTCTAGCCGGCCCCCAGGGGATGATTCGCGACGAGATGGAGCACGCAGTGTTTGAACGCTATCTCCCCAATCGCGTGCTGGCAGCTGGCGAAGGAGATGAGCCGGCGCTGCTGGCGGGTAGGTCTCTGGTGCAAAATCGGACCACGGCGTATGTCTGCCGGAACTTCGCTTGCCATCTCCCGGTGACCACAGTAGAAGAGCTAACGGATCAACTCTCCGAGTAGCGCAGCACAGCGCTTACGATTGCTGGATGGTGACGCTCGTCATCTGAGGCGGGTTGAGTGGCTTTGAATACTCATTGGGATCAGTGGCGCTCTGTGTAACTTGCTCGTCCGAAATTTTCTGCACCGCGTTCATGCCCCGGATGACCCGGCCGAAGATGGTGTAATTGGGCGCGAGTGCCACCCTTCTGTCGGCCGGCTCGACGAATATGAAGAACTGGCTCCCGTTGGTATTCGGCCCGCTGTTCGCCATTGCCACCGTGCCTCGCGTGTACGGCATGGTCACCTTTTCGTCCCGAAACGTGTAGCCTGGACCACCAAATCCGGTACCCTCAGGGTCACCGGTCTGCACTATATAGTTCTTGAGAATCCGGTGGAAGATCACTCCGTTATAGAAGTGGTGACGGGTCAAAAAGACGAAATTGTTTACGGCAATGGGAGCCACTTTGGGGAGCAATCGGATGACAAACGTACCATCTGTCGTCACCACTGTTGCCGTGTAGTTGGCATTCTTATCGATGGTCATCGGGGGCGCCTGAGAGAAGCTCTGATGGCTCACGGGCGGTGTCGGGGTTGCGCCCGCACTCGTATTGATGCCTGCATTCGCGGAGCTCCCGCAGCCGGCAAGAACGAGCGCCAGCACGAGCAGAAGGGGTGTGCGCACGGTTCGAATCTCTTTTCTCCTCCAAATGGTGACGCCAGTACTTCCCAATCACCTCTGCCCGCGTCACCGCGCGTGCCAGATACAGCGCCGCCAGAGTGTACCATTAGCTCTATTCCCCCAGACAGACGGGATCCCTTCTTCCCATGCTCACCGGCGCCGTCGCTCTCAAAGAAGATGCCCTGCAGTTCGTCAGCAACGAGGCGGGGGATATACCCGCTGACAACCCAGGCGGCCTTGGCCTGTACTTTCGGGACACTCGGTTTCTGAACAAGTTCGAGCTGTCGATCAACGGGATCAAGCCGCTGTTTCTCTCCAACACGGCAAACCAGCACTACATCGCCACGTTTCAATTCATCAACCCGGATCTCTTGCTCCACAGCGGCCAACGGGTTCCTCAACAGACAATCAGCATCCGACGCAGCCGCTACGTCACGGCGCGAGGCATGTATGAGCGTATTGGACTGCTGAACTGCAATCGGTTCGAGGTTGAACTCGACCTTGTTCTGGCAATTGACGCGGATTTTCGCGATATGTTCGCCATTCGGGGATTTAAGACGCAGCATGTGGCGGGTCAGATTACCGTCACCTTTGGCGCCGGTGACTTGCTGTTTCAGTATCGGGGGCGCGATGGTATGGTGCGTGCCACGCATGTGACGTTCAGCCAACCGCCCGAGGCCATTTCCAGTCGGGAGGTTCGTTTCCGCCTCTGTCTGCGGTCGCGGCAGTTCGAGACAATAGTTATCCAGGTTCAACCGAGCATTGGGCGCCGCGTTGCTCGTGCTTTTCAATCGTTCGACGCTCGGCTTGAGCAACTTGCTGAGTCATACCGGGTCTGGGACCAAACCTCCACGCGAATCACGACGAATCACGAGTTGTTCGACCGCGAGTTGCTACGCGCCAGCCGGTACGACATTCGAGGGCTGCTGGAGCAGACTCCGCAGGGGCCGGTACCGGATGCCGGCGTGCCGTGGTACGCCGTGCCATTCGGCCGAGATGCAATTATCACGGCGCTCCAGACGCTGATCTACAACCCGGAGATCGCCCTGGGGACACTTCGCTTTCTAGCGGCTCATCAAGGCACGCGAGTCGACCACTACAAAGAGGAGGAACCAGGCAAGATCATGCATGAGTTACGGCGGGGTGAGTTGGCTAGCTTGGGCGAGGTGCCGCACACGCCGTACTACGGCACCGTGGACGCCACGCCGCTGTTCCTGCTGCTCTTTGTCGAAACCATGGAGTGGACCGGGTCCGACGAGCTCTATACCGACATTTTGCCCGCTGCGCTTGGCGCCCTGGAATGGATCGACCGCTATGGCGACATCGACGGCGACGGCTATGTGGAGTACATAAGTCACCGCGCGGGAGGCGTTGCCAACCAGGGATGGAAGGATTCGATTGACGCGGTCCAGTACGAGAACGGCGACTGCGCTGAACCGCCCATTGCCCTGGTCGAGGTGCAGGGATACGTGTATCAGGCAAAAGTGGGCGTTGCCCGGCTGCTACGCCGCCGTGGAAGACCGGACATTGCCGACCGATTAGAACGCGAAGCGGCCACGCTGAAGGCCAACTTCAATCGGGACTTCTGGCTGGAAGATCAAAGCTTTTACGCCCTCGCGCTCGATCGGGACAAGCGTCCTGTGAGGTCAATTACCTCGAATCCCGGCCATTGCTTGTGGGCCGAAATCTGCGATCCGGACAAAGCGTGGAAAGTTGCCGATCGCTTGCTCGCGCCTGACATGTTCTCCGGCTGGGGTATCCGCACCCTCTCACAGGACTCGCCTAATTACAATCCGATGAGCTATCACAACGGATCTGTGTGGCCCCACGACACCGCGTGGATTGCAATGGGATTGCGGCGCATCGGTCGGACGCCGGAGGCGATCGCCTTGGTGACGAGCCTTATCGAGGCGGGCTTCCGTTTCGATGACGCCCGTTTGCCGGAGTTGTTCTGTGGCTTCGGTCGAGACAAGCGGTTCAATTCTCGTCCGACAGCCTACGTGGTCTCATGCAGCCCGCAGGCGTGGGCGGCCGGCTGTGTGTTCATGCTCCTGCGGTGCATGTTGGATATTCAGCCGAATCTGTTGGATGGCTCCGTCTCGGTGTCCCCCCGACTCCCTGACGTGTTTCGCCGTCTTTGCCTGCACAACATGCTGCTGGGGGAACATCGAGTGGATCTCCTGGTGGAACAAGAGTCGGGAGAGATGCGCGTTGAGATGAGCGGATCATCCGGACTGCGTTTGGTCACGTTGCCCGCATAATGGCTACCCGGATTTTGGTAATTCATTACACGCCGCCCGGCGTGATCGGCGGAGTCGAGCACATCCTGCACCAACACATTCATCTGCTCCAGCAGCGCGGGTTCCGGGTGCAGATCGCGGCTGGACGACCGGGAGGCGCCGACGTTCGTGCCCATGTCATACCGGAAATCGACGCAGCGAGCACAAGCAATGCGTTGATCGAGGCTGACCTCGCGGTGGGAGTGGTCGACCAGCAGTTTCACCGGGCGCGTCAGGCTATCCTACCCAAACTTCAGGCGTTGGCCGCGGATGCGGACTTCATCATCGTCCATAATGCTTTTACGCTGCACTTCAATCTTCCGCTCACCGCTGCTCTTTGGGAATTGGCGGCAACGCGTCCGTCGGGAAGCGTGATCGCTTGGTGCCACGATCTAGCCTGGACTAACCCTCTGTATGCGCCGGCGATGCACGATGGCTATCCGTGGGATCTCTTGCGCTCCCCCGCTCCGAATACGAAGTACGTGACGGTCTCGCGCGAGCGGGCGCGGGAACTTCGCGAAATTTGGGGAAGACAGGACAGTGAGATCGACGTAGTTCCTAACGGCATCGATGCGGCGACCTTCATGCGTCTCTCAGCGCCGACGCGCCGGCTCGTTGACCAATACCGCCTTTTTGACCGCGATTGCGTCCTCCTCCTACCAGTACGAATCACCAGACGGAAGAACATCGAACTAGGCATCCGCGCGGTAGAGGCGCTCAAAGACGGCGGGCTAGACGTGTGCTTTCTCATCTCGGGTCCGACGGCGCCGCATCATCCCGGCCGGTCACGCACATACCTTGCCGAATTGCAAGACTTACGAGAGCAACTCGGAGTTCGTGACGAGGTGGTATTCCTGGCCGATGAATTGGGGGAAAACCTCGAGGATCAAACGGTGGCCGAGCTCTATGCCGTGGCTGATGCCCTCCTGTTCCCCAGCGCCCACGAGGGATTCGGCCTCCCCATTCTCGAAGCAGGTCTCGCTCGGCTGCCGGCCGTGGTCACCGACATTCCGATCTTCGCTGAGGTTGGGGGCGATGACGTCTGGCGAGTTGATCTTGCTGCCACAGCCGAAACCATTGCTGATCGAATTAGGACGACGCTGAATGAGAATTGCGCCCGGCTGTACCGCAGAATTCTGCGCGAGTTCCGCTGGGAGGTTATTGTGGATCGCAAGATTATCCCGCTGCTTAATGCTGAGTACAGCAAGGTTGCGCCGTGACGGTAGATGCGCCGGTGCATGTACTGGTGCCGACGATTGGTCGAGGGGCGGATGCGCGTGTCGACATTGCCGCTGCGCTCCTCGAGCTCTATGGCGGCCAGGCAACCGTCTTGAGTGTGGTCGAGGTGCCGGTTGACCGCTCACTGAGCGAGGGCGCACTGCTCGTGCGGCGCCGCCGTGCTCTTTTGCGTAAGCTGGCGCAGCTGCACCCCGATCAGCACGTCCGGGCCATGGCGCGACCTGCATATTCTCTGCTTGAGGGCATCCGGGAAGGAGTGGCCGCGAGCGGAGCCGAGCTCTTGCTCCTCGATTGGCGACCCGGTGGCCGATCCAACGGACAGCGCGCCCTAGATGACCTGATTGACAATCCACCGTGCGATCTGGCAATGCTGAAGAAAGGCAAGCAGATAGAGATCGGCAGCGTCTTGCTGCCTGTCCGCGGTGGTCCGCACGCTCGGCTTGCCCTTCGTCTGGCTCAGGCAGAGGCAGCCCACCACAATGCCGTGCTCACTCTGCTGCACATAGAGGCGCCGCGCTGGTCCGCTCGCCGGCGGGCCTTCGAGCGCACCTACTTTGACGCTCTGCTTGAGCAGGTCACCTATGAGAAGACTGAGCAGGTGTATGCCAGCGCCGACTCGATCGAACATGCCTTACTTGAATACGGAGCGCGGCACGATCTGGTCGTGATGGGAGCGGCGGCACGTGACGAAACATCGGCGCATGCACTGGGTCGCATCCCGGTGACTGTTGCTCGTCGCCTCGACACCGCCGTGATTGTGGTAAAGACTCGCGAACCGCTAACCGTGAGCTCCTTCGGACTCGCCACCGAACCATTGACGGTTAATGGCGAGCGCGATCTATCGGAAGTCGTTGATCGGTGGTTCGCCGAGAACACGTTCCATAGCCACGAATTCCGGACGATCTCCTACCTTATTGATCTGAAGGAGCGCCAAGGACGCACGATCAGCCTGGCACTCCCTACTCTCAACGAAGAGAAAACCGTGGGTAAAATTATCTCCACGATCAAACGCGAACTCATGGACCGCTGCCCATTGATCGATGAATTTGTCGTCATCGACAGCGCCTCAGAGGATCGAACCACTGAGATTGCCGCCGACCTTGGTGTGCAGGTCTACCAACATGCCAATATTTTGCCCGAATACGGATCGTACCAGGGCAAGGGAGAAGCGCTATGGAAGAGCCTTCAGGTAACGTGCGGCGACATTGTTGCCTGGATTGACTCAGACATCACCGGGATACATCCCAAGTTTGTCTACGGCCTCATCGGGCCGTTGCTTACGCAGCCGCACCTAGGTTTTGTGAAGGGCTTTTATCGAAGGCCGCTCAATCTTGGCGGCGAGCGGCTTACTACCGGCGGCGGTCGGGTGACGGAACTCACTGCTCGCCCGCTCATAAATCTCTTCTATCCCGAACTGTCTGGGTTGGTACAGCCACTTGCCGGAGAGATGGCAGGTCGGCGTGATGTGCTCGAGTCAGTGCCGTTTTTCACCGGTTATGGGGTGGAAACCGGACTCCTTATTGATATTCTTGAGCAGTTTGGTCTGCGCGGCATCGCCCAGACAGACTTGGAAGAGCGAATACACCGCAACCAGTCGCTCCTTTCACTGAGTAAGATGGCCTTTGCCATCGTGCAGGTCGTGGTGCGGCGGATGGGCGATCGGCGTCGACTGCAATTGCTGGAGGACGTGAACACGAGTATGAAACTGATCCACTACTCGCCAACCGAATTGTTCCTCGAAGTGAAAGAGATCGAGGAGCATGAGCGCCCCGCCATCAAGACGCTGCCCGAGTATGGCGAGCGCCACTCCGGCCCAACCGCGGCGGCAGTGACCGAGGTGGCGGAAGGTGTTCGGGCGTAGGGGACGAGTTTAGACGCCGTCGGGCGAGAAGCGCGTGCTGATGGGGAGCGGAACGCAGACCGAAACAGGCCCGAAGACACAGGTCTGACAGGCTAGTCGGAGATGGCCAGCTCGTGCACCCAGGCGATCACGTTCCAGCGCCGAAACCGGCGACAAGTTCCTCTCTCCTTTAAGCACCTCGACGCGGCACGACGTGCAGAATCCATTGCCGCCGCAGATGTGCCGGTGCTCGATGCCCGCCTCCAGAATGACATCGAGTAACCGCTTACCCGGTTTAGCGGAGATCTTCTCGTCGGCATAGAGTACCTCGACGCTATCCGGGGCGGTGCTTTCTTCGCAGTGGTTGGAAGGTTTCATTCGCTCCACTCGCCTGTTGATGTGAGCATCAGCCACCGCTCGCTTCCAGTTCATCGGCCAGCATCCAGGCGCGTTCGCGATCGTTCGGGGGAAGTCGCCCTTCCATGACCTCCTCCCGCAGGGCATCCTTGATACGTCGGATCCAGACGCCGGGTGGACGGCCATAGCGAGCCATCAAATCCTCACCGGAGAGCGGGCTCCGCAACGTTTCTGGGTTCGCGCGGTTGAGTTCCTCGATACGTACGATTAGTTGCTCGTATCGCGGCTCATTCACCGATTTCCCGCTCTCGGTGTGACCGGCGGCATCTGCTCGGGCCAGAGCTATGGCATCCGACAGGAGGACACCGAGGCGCACCATCAAGCGTCGTACGGCGCCATCGCTCCACTCGCTGCTGTATGCGTGGATCTGCATGTGCGTTTCCACCAGCAGGCTTACATCGCTGATGAGCACATTCGGGTAGCGCAGCGACAGGAGGAGGTTGCGGGCAATCGTCGCTCCCAGCTCCTCATGACCGAAAAACCGTATGCGACCGTCGGGCTCATGAGTACGCGTGGTCGGTTTGGCGATGTCATGCAGCAAGGCAGCCCAACGAACGGTCAGGGACGGAGGAACAGCGGCCAGAACGCGCATAGTGTGGTCCCACAGCGATAGCGGGTGACTCGGCCCGTGATCGGGCATGAGGGTCAACTCCATGAGCTCGGGAACGGCGATCTGCAGTAAGCCGCAATCGCGCAAGAGCGTCAGTCCGACAACGGGCCGGGGGCCGATCAGAATGCCGGAAAACTCGTCGCGGATCCGCTCCCGTGAGATGCTGGGCAGGGAATGCGCTTGACGCACCATCGCCTGCCACGTCTCCTCCTCGATGGAAAACGTGAGTTTCGTGGCAAAACGAATGGCGCGCAGAAGCCGGAGCGGATCTTCGCGAAAGCGCTCGTCTGGCTCTCCGACCGCTCGGATAACCTGCCGCTCCAGGTCCGCGTGGCCGCCAAATGGATCGATGAGGGCGTCCGTGAGCGGATCGAGCGCCATGGCATTAACGGTGAAGTCTCGCCGCTTCAAGTCCTCGTGAAGCGAGCGGCCGAAACGGACCAGTGGCTTACGGGAATTGAGCGCGTACGTTTCCTCCCGACGATAGGTTGTGATCTCGATGAGCCGTCCATTTAGTGGAAGCCCAATGGTGCCGAAGCGCTCCCCTATGCGGTACGGGCGTCCTAGATTGAGGCCGGCCAGGATTCGCGCCGTCTCGTCAGGATGACTAGAGGTGGCGAAATCTAGATCGGAGCCCGCACGGTCGAGCAGACGGTCGCGCACCGCTCCGCCCACAAGGAACAGCTCTTGATCCTCACGCCGAAATACTTCCGTCAGGAAACGAGCGAGATTGTGCCCATCATCTATGACCGGCCCACTATCATGCGCGGAAACGTCGACATCACAGTTATCGATCTTGTACATGGCGCTACTCATCCGCTATTTTGTGTCCAGGCAGCACACTATCCGTGAGCCGCGGTCAGATCCACTTCTCATGCTGAGCGACCGGGTTGACGTGATACATTTCGCCGCCAGCGCGACTGCCCATTGCTCTAGTATAATGAATGGCATTTACATAATACAGAGGGGTGAGGAATGAGGTGCCCGTTCTGTGGCTTTCCTGATTCGCGGGTTGTCGACTCCCGCGACATCGAAAATGGGGAGAGTATCCGCCGCCGTCGCGAGTGCCCTTCCTGCAGCCAACGCTTCAGTACCTACGAGCGACTGGCACTCAGTCTGCAAGTGGTGAAGCGCGACGGTCGCCGGGAAGAGTTCGATCGCCAGAAGCTGTTCACAAATATGTGGAAGGCATGCGAGAAGAGAGGTCTTCCGGTGGAGTCGATCGAAGTGATTGCGCGCAACATCGAACATCGAGTTCACCGGCTCGGCACACCGGAAGTGCCCAGTACGGTCATTGGCGAGTATGCCATGGATGCCTTGCGCGATCTGGATGAGATCGCCTACATCCGCTTTGCGAGCGTCTACAAGTCATTCGCCGATCTCGACGACATGAGACAGGAAATGGAGAAGCTGGCTACCAGCGGCGAAAGCGCGGAACGCGCCGGCTAGAGGACCACTATTTCCGCACTTCCGCTCTTTCACTTCGGGTCGCTCGGCTGCGTGTCGCACGCCATCAGCACGCGCCGTGGTGGCCAGAGTGTTGAGCCATATACCAGCCTCAACATGGGCTTCGGCACGGCGGACGCGGAAGACCACGTCGCGGCAAATCGAAGTGCGTTTATCGAGGCGATGGGCGTCCCAGCGGACGAGATGACGACTGCCTGGCTCACACACGGAACGGATGTTGCTGTCTTTCGGGCCGATCGGCGCACTGACTGGCGGCTGGACGTACGTCCAGTGCGCTCGGGCTCGGTACGCGAGGACCGGATCTTTGATGCCGATGCCGTCATTAGCGATGTTCCCGGATTGCACTTCATGCTTATGTTTGCCGATTGTGTTCCACTGGTCTTCGTTGACCGTCGCCAAGGAGTCGTCGGCGCCGCCCACGCCGGATGGAGGGGAACAGCAGCCGGCATTGGACCGGCGGTGATTCGGGCGATGCACATGCACTTTGGCAGCCACCCTGAAGATATTCAGGCCGGCATCGGACCCTCAATCGGATCCTGTTGCTATACCGTGGGTCCGGATGTATTGCGGGCATTTACCGCATCCGGCAACAATCCGGTGGTTTCGCACCGTGAAGGACAAACCCGGCTTGATCTGTGGCGTTCCAATGAAACACAGCTGTGCCGTTCAGGTGTCTCGCCAGCGTCGATTGAGACGGCGGGAATCTGCACGAGTTGCCGCGTGGACAGGTATTATTCCCATCGAGCGGAGGCTGGGCTGACCGGACGCTTCGCGATGTGCGTGGGTTTGCGGTGAGCGACACGTCGATTGCTGACCGTCTTGCCCACATACGTGACTCAATTGATCGCGCCGCGGTCGAAGTGGGTAGCTCTGGCAACGTAACGCTGGTTGCAGTGTCCAAGACGGTCAGCGCCGGCCAGGTGTTCGAAGCGTATCAGGCAGGACAGCGTGTCTTCGGTGAAAATCGCGTGCAGGAAGCAGCCGCCAAGATCGAATCGCTGACGGCAACGATGCCGCACGCCGACTGGCATCTCATCGGCCATCTCCAGACAAATAAAGTGCGGTCCGCCGCCGGCATCTTCACTTTGATTGAGTCGGTTGACAGTCTGCGCCTGGCCAATCATCTGGAGCGCGTCTCCATCCAGACAGAGCGCGGGTTGCCGGTCTTGCTCGAGGTGAACGTTGCCGGTGAAGACACAAAGGGCGGCTTCGCGCCGGAGGACATGCGCGATGTGGTCGGAGAGCTGCTCCAGTTGCAGCATCTCCAGCTGCGTGGCCTGATGACCGTGGCCCCGGTAGCTGAACGTGGAGATGATGTTCGCTGGGTCTTCCGCCGGCTACGCGAACTGGCCGCCGATCTACGCTTGCTCTATGATCTCCCTCATTTCGACCAACTCTCCATGGGCATGAGTAACGATTTCGAAGCAGCCGTCAAGGAGGGCGCTACAATGATCCGCATTGGCCGGGCTATTTTCGGAGAACGGGTGGCGCCGGCAGTGCAAGGGAAGCGGGCGCAATGACCGGCATTATCATTAACTTCATTGATATCTTGACGAAAGTCCTCTTCTGGGCAATCATTATTCGCGCCGTCCTCAGCTGGTTTGCGCCGAGCAGTGCCACGAGCTTCCTGCGCATTCTGTTTGATCTTACTGAACCGATTTTGGCGCCGATTCGTCGTGTGCTGCCCCCTCTCGGCGGTATCGATTTCTCGCCTCTATTGGCGCTTATCCTCTTGCAATTGGTGGGTTACCTGGCCATCAGTCTGGTGGCTTCGGCAGCCTAAGCTGAGTCCGTGCGCTTCCATGTTTTGGTCGTGCCCAATGCGCGCCGTACCGAGATTCGCCGCGGCGAGAACGGCGAGCTTCGGATCGCGCTCGCCGCTCCAGCTACCGAAGGAAAAGCGAACAAGCTACTGCTTGCGTTTCTGGCCGAACGCTTGAACGTGCCCAAGACCTCGATTTGTCTAGCGCGTGGCGCAAGCGGTCGACACAAGGTAGTCCAGGTGGACGGCCTCTCCGCTGATGAGGTGCTGGCTCGGCTCCTGTAGACTGATGCTGCTATGCCGAAGTTTTCGACACCCCGCGGCACGCATGACATTCTGCCCGACGACTGGCCCTACTGGGATTTTGTTCTGGGTCATGCCCTCGAGGTCGCCGGGCTGTTCGGCTACCAGCGAATCCAGACACCCAACCTGGGAGAAACCTCCTTGTTTGCCCGTACTTCCGGCGCGGGAACCGACGTGGTCGACAAGGAGATGTATACCTTTCTCGACCGAGGTGGCGACGAACTCTCGTTGCGTCCCGAAGGCACGGCGCCCGTGATGCGCGCTTACTTACAACACGGGATGGACCGTTGGCCACAACCAGTCAAGCTGTTCTACATCGAACGCATGTACCGTTACGACGCGCCCCAACGTGGACGATTCCGTGAACACACACAGTTTGGCGCGGAGGCCATCGGCGGAGAAGACGCCTACATCGACGTCGAGTTGATTGCGCTCCTCGACACCTTCTACCGGCGCATCGGTCTCTGGGAGCTTTCCCTCCACCTGAACTCTATCGGTGACCCACACTGCCGCCCCACCTATTTGGCGGGATTAGTCAGCTACCTGCGCGACCACGAAGATGCCCTCTCGCCGCAGGATCGCCAGCGGCTTAATCGGAATCCACTACGCGTTCTCGATAGTAAGGAAGCGGCCTCGCAAGCGACTATATCCGCCGCTCCGCACATGCTCGACTATCTCTGTGAGACGTGTCGAGACCATTGGGACAAGCTGCTGCACGGTCTCACATTGCTGAACATCGCCAATGAGGTAGACCATCGCCTGGTGCGTGGCCTTGATTACTACACGCGAAGTGTCTTCGAGTTTATGCCGGCCCAAGAGGGAGCACAGGCGACGATCGGGGCCGGCGGCCGCTACGACGCGCTGGCCGAGGCCATGGGCGCTCGACACATCCCCGGAATCGGCTTCGGCTCCGGTATCGAGCGACTTGTGCTGAATCTTAAAGAGGCGGGAGTTTCCGTACCGCCCCTACCCAACCCAGAAGTGTACGCCGCCCATCAAGGCGAGGGCGCCGCTGATCAGGCACTCCTGCTTTGCGCGCAATTGCGCCAGGCTGGAATCGCCGCTGACATGGCCTTCGGTCAACGCAATCTCAAGGCGCAGATGAAACATGCCGATGGCCGAAATGCGCGTTATGCCACCATCATCGGTGAGGACGAACTGCACGCCGGCACTGTCACGCTTCGGGACCTGTCCACCGGGGAACAACGCGTGGTTCCGCGTGCGGAACTGATCAGCGATCTGTCCTCCGAGTAATCGCCGCCCCGCTGCTACGTCGTCAGGTGTCTCCCAGCGGCAGCCAGAGCGACGCCCGTCCGCGACTGTTGCCCTACTTCCTGAAGTGAGTGCTCAACCGCCGCCAGCGCACGCAGGATCTCCGCTTCCCCGATGTTCCCCATGTGACCGAAGCGCGCTCCGCGTCCTTTGAAATCTCCCAAACAGCCAGCGACCACGACTCCGTGTTGACTCATGGCTGCTCGAAATGCTGTATCGTCTATCCCGTCCGGATAGCCTAAAACGGAGAGTGTGGGTGCCAGATACGCTTCCTCGGTGAGCGATGAAAAGCCCAAAGCGGACATTCCCGCCCGGAAGGCAGCGGCCAGTCGCTCATGCCGCGCGAAGCGCTCGATCAACCCCTCCTGGGCCACCAGACCAAGGGCGCGTTCCAACGCATAGAACAGATTCACCGCGTGCGTGGAGAAGTACACCTCGGGATTGGCCATGGACGTCTCCCAGTTGGCCAAGTCGGCGTAGTATGCCGGCACACGCTCGCGCTCCTGCCGGCGTTTCATTGCCGCCGGCGAGAGGAGCAGTATGGCCAGGCCCGGTGGAACACCAAGCGCTTTCTGCGCTCCGGTAAGGACAACGTCGAGTCCTAACTCGTCCATCGCCGTCGGTAGACCGGCAAAAGCACAGACGGCATCGACAATGACCAGGGCGCCTGCTTCGTGCACCACCCGGGTCAACTTGCCGACCGGTGCAAGGACGCCCGTCGATGTTTCGACTTGGGTGATAGTCACGGCTCGCACCGGGCGTCGCGCCAGTTCAGAGCGCAACTCCTACGGAGTGACCGATGTTCCCCATCGCGCCGCCAGGCGCTCGACATCGATGCCGTACGCCCGTGCCATGGGCACAAAACGATCGCCGAAGTATCCATTCGATACCACAAGTAGACGCTCGCCGGGAGCTACAAGATTGACGATAGCCGCTTCCTGGGCGAGTGTACCCGCGCCGGCAAAGACAAACGGGCTTCCGTCATGGGTGGCGGCAATGCGCTTTAGTTCGCTCAAACACCCCTTGATGACCACCGCGAGCGGCGCTGATGTGTGTGAGATGGTGGGCACGGAAATGGCATTCAGAATCTCGCGTTGTACCGGCGTGGGACCGGGGATCATGAGCAGCTTGTCCGCCTCATCGGCTATCAGCATCCTTAACCTCTTACGCCTCCACGGCGAATAAAATTTTGATCACTCCCGGCGTTCCCGCCAGGGCGAAGGCATCCGTTGCCTGCGCCAGAGCAAAACACCCATCAATCAGTGGGGTAACCGCTATGATCTTCCTCGCCAGCGCATCGAGCGCGCGGGGGAAAGGCCCACAGCGCGAGCCAATTAACGTTACCTCGTTCACCACCGCCGGCGAGAGATCGAACGGCGTGTCGCCGACAAATGTGCTCTTCAGCACTATAGTGCCGCGTGGCTCGACCAGCGCCAGAGCATCAACTAATCCCGAAGCTGAGCCCGTCGCTTCGATTACCAGTGCTGACTGCTCCGGCAATCCCTCCGTGCGTTCGCGCACTGATATGCCACGATCGGCGAGAACGGTGAGCTTACGGGAATGCTTTCCCACAACTTCAACCATGGCGCCAGCGCTCTTGAGGACTTGCGCGCACAAGATGCCCAGACGCCCGTCGCCAAGCACAACCGCCCGGTCACCCTGTTGAATCGAAACCTGTTCCAGGATCTGATAGGCCGCCGCCAACGGCTCGGCGAACACAGCCTCATCATCGGTCACCGCGGGCGGAACTGCATGGAGGTTGGCCATCGGAAGAGCAACAAACTCGGCGAAAGCGCCCGGGTGATTCAGAATTCCAAGGACGGTTCGTTGCAAGCAGTGAGAGGACAAGCCTCGCCGGCAAAAAGCGCAGTCGCCACACGTAACGTTGATCTCGCCACAGACGCGCCGTCCCACCCACGCCTCATCCGCGGCCTCAACTACGGTGCCGACAAACTCGTGACCCAACACGCCGTGGGACCCCTTGTAACCGCGCACAACTTCCAAATCGGTACCGCAAATGCCGGCCCGATGCACTCGAATCAGTGCTTCGTCCGTCCGGCGCACTGGTACTGGGATGTCGTCGCTGACGTGCAGACGCCCATCAAACAGCACGCCGCGCATGGATCAGGGAACTACGTCAACCGGGGTTCCGTCCGGAGTCCAGTTCCACAAAAACTGCATAGGGACCGGCGGGATATTCACGCAGCCATGGCTGCCGGTGTAGTTCGTGCCCGGCGTGCCCAGCTGCGCGTTGCTGCCTGGACCAAAATTACTGCGCCACGGGGCATCATGGAGAAAGTACCCACCGTCACGGAAGAGCAAAGCCCATTGCACCCACGATGGGGCGTAGTAAAACGGTGAACCAAGGGGCCACGGTGAGATGAACTCGAAGGGACTGATTCTCTGCATGACTGAGTAGTGACCGATGGGCGTCGGCAGTCTCGGATTTCCCGTAGTGACGAAGGTCTGCAAGACAAGATGGCTGCCGTCATAGGCGTACAGCGTTTGTTTGCCCAGAGACACGATGATGCGCTTGCCGCCATCGGGGAATACCGCGGTACCGCTCGGCGCGGTTTGCGGCTTCATGGGGCGGACAGCGATGCCGCCGACGTTCAGCCGGCTCAGATTGTTGGCGTGATCGGTGAGCGTGGCGGAAAAGAAGTAATATCCACGCCGGACATACTTGCCGTGGTGATTCTTGCCGCTCCAGGTGATAGAGACTACCTGGCCCGCATGGAGCGACGGGAAATCATAGCGCGCGACCGGACGAATAGCCCCCACGCGATACAGCGCGAGCTGGGTACTCGCGTTCTTGTCCACGCGAAATCGCACCGTGGTGGGCCCATGATATGGATTGAATGTGAAGTGCGCTGGACTGAGCCAGGTGAGGTGAGCCGGTTGACGATCGAGCTGTAGGCGGTAGGTAGCAGTTGGGCTCCAGTTGCCCGCGTGGTCAACCGAACGCAGCGCTACGTACCACGTGCCGTTACCGAGATTTGAGATGCGGGCGCCGTGCTGCGCCACTGTGTTTCCCGGCGGAATCACATGGGCCTGCCGCTCGAGCACAAAGGAATATCCGGCGACGCCCGAACCCTGGTCGTGAGAGATCCACGACAACTGTTCGACGCTCGTGTTGTACCAACGATTCTGGTCCGGATTCGTGCTCGAGGAAATTATCGGTCGAGATGGCGGAGTCTGATCCACGCCTAAGTCGTAGGTCGAACTGTTAAGTCCGCCAAACGCTACCCAATCACTGGCATTCCCCGCGTTGTCCACTACCCGCGCTTGCCAGTGGTAGGTCTTTTGATCTCGCAGTCCAGTGGCGACAACCGTTGCCGATCCGCTAGTACTCAGGGCCGTTCCGGTGAAATTTGGTGAGCCGGCAAACACGGCGCTACTGCGCACGAGCTCAACCTGCGGCGTGAGTGGCGAGGTCCCAACCTGGACATTGAAGTGCAGAGTAATCCGCCCTTGATTGGTCCAGCCACCCGCCGCGCGGATGTGGGCGCTGGAGGGGAGAGTCATGCTGAGATTTGTCGGCGCCGATGGCGCCACGGGCTGATCCGCGTTGACCGGCGGGGGAAGTGCACAGGCGAAAACGGCCACGATCAGGCCGGCGACAACAGTAATGAGCGAACGCCCCAAGAGAGCCTCCAAATTAGAAGTCAATAATGTATTGTACAGCGACATTGACGGGTGCGCCGCTTCACATTTGCATAGCCGCGGAGCAAGCAGGGAGAGACTTGCGTACTGATAATTGCATAGACCGATAAACGTAGCCCGGAACGTACGGAGGGTGAGGGACATGGACAGACCATTCACCTTCACGCACATGACTGGAACGAATATCGACGATTGCGCGCCCGGAACTTGGCACAGGAAACTTGGAAAAGGAACGGAGCAGGGCCACGGCCTCGGCGGCATAAGCGCACACATTGGAGGCAACACCAAGGATGTGGTCAGGGCGAGGCTATGTGGGGAATCCTCACCGAAGACGCGAGCGAAGATTCCCAAGTAGACCATCACACTCATGATCCGAGCGAGGCGTTGGGTAGCGCGATGCAGAAAGCCAGCTGTGCGGAGGAAGGGAATGCCCAAGCCCAAAAAAGGGCCAGAAGAAGAGCAGCTCCACCGCTCCATGGGTGCGCTGGATGAGCGTGCATTCGGACCACATACCAGCAAGAGAACGGTCGAGCATCGAGATTAGGCACACTCGCTCCGTGCGTCAATCCCGATGTTTTGGTTACCTGCTCCTGCGGCAAACCCTGGATCCCGGCTAAGATATACGGAGGTGATAGAGTTGCTCGTTCCGGCTCAGCTTGACCAAACATACCGTCGGGAATTTTGGCGCTCCGGCGTGTCGGACTGCCTTGTCCAGACACGAAGCACCATATGCCTTGTCAACCGTGGACACAGCCGCTGATCGCAGTAAGTTACCCGGCGCTGGCTCCGCCATACCGTGTACGCCCGTTG
>JBPCKK010000042.1:0-9045 GCA_051004335.1 Chloroflexota bacterium | reverse complement strand
GAGCAGCCGCCGGGTCCGAACATGGTGACGGTACAGCAAGGGGTACGTACCAACGATATTGAGGACGTGGGCGACGATACTCACTTTACGTTCCTCGAAATGTTGGGCAACTTTTCGGTTGGCGAGTACTTCAAACGGCAGGCGATTGAATACACCTGGGATTTTCTGGTTAATCGCCTGGGGATGCCGACCGAGCGATGGTGGGCGGTTACCTATCCCGGCGATGAGGAAGCGCGCGATGCCTGGCTATCGGTAGGTGTTCCGTCGGGTCGCATAAGCGCCACCGTCGACAACTTTTGGGGACCTCCCGGTGGAGTGTTTGGTCCCTGTGGCCCGAACTCGGAGATCCACTTCGATCGCGGTACCCAGTACGGGGATTGCGGACCGGAGCAAGAGGGCTGTCCTCGCTTTGTGGAGGTCTGGAACGACGTCTTCATGGACCGCTATCAGGAAGAGTCCGGGGAGCAACGCCCTCTGCCCTGGAGAAACATCGATACGGGCATGGGCTTTGAGCGCTTGGTTGCGGTAGTTCAGGGTGTTGAGTCGGCCTACGATACCGACCTTTTTCAACCCATCATTCGCTCGGTGGCGGAACTGAGCGGCGTCACGTATGGAAAGGACGCAGCTACTGATCGCTCGTTCCGCATCATTGCGGACCACAGCCGGGCAGCGGCATTTATTATTGCCGCTGGCGTCATGCCATCTTCAGAGAAGCGCGGCTATGTTCTTCGCCGGCTCATTCGCCGCGCCGCGCTCCGTGGGCGCATGTTGGGTATCGATCGCCCGTTCTTGACCACGCCTGTGGAAGTGGTGATTCAGATCATGAGCGGGTACCATGCTGCTCTTGCTGAACGACGCGCGCACATCCTCACCGTAATCGCCGCCGAGGAAGAGCGCTTTGTGCAGACGCTCTCACGTGGTTTAACCATCTTTGATGAGATCGCCGCACGTGCAGGCGCGGACGGTAATCGGATTTCTGGCGCCGATGTCTTTCTGTTACACGACACCTATGGGTTTCCCCTCGAGTTGACCAGGGAGCTTGCCGGAGAACGGTCGCTTATCATCGACGAGGAAGGCTATGAGCAGGCCTCGCGGGAGCAGCGCATCCGCGCCCGAGGCCACGCTGCCCGCGGAGGCATTGGGACCACGCCGGAAACGTTTGTGGAAATCGCGCGGCAAGTTTCCCCCACCGTCTTCACGGGATACGACGAATTGCGGAGGATGACTACCGTCGCGGCCATTATTGTCGGGGGACAGCTGGTTGATCGGCTGGACGAAGAACTGGCGGAAGGCGAGATGATCCTCTCCGCAACACCCTTTTACGCCGAGTCGGGCGGACAGGTGGGTGATACCGGCACGATTCGAAGTGATAGTGGCGCCGCGTCCGTCGACAATACGTTTCGGCCCTATGCCTCGCTGATTGCCCATCACGTGCGCATTGACAAGGGTACTATCACTGTCGGTGATGTAGTCGAAGCTGAAGTGGATGCTGTGCGGCGGTTGCATATCCTGCCCCACCACTCCGGCACGCATCTGTTGCACAAGGCGCTGCAGGAAGTTCTGGGCCCAGGGGCAACGCAGGCGGGCTCTCTCGTGGCGCCCGATCGGCTGCGCTTCGACTTTCAGTGGCCGCGTCCGTTGACCGAGGACGAACTACGTGACGTGCAGGAACGAGTAAATGCGGCCATCTGGGCCAACCTTCCGGTGCAGCGAGAGGTCATGACCTACGATGTGGCTCTTGACCGGGGAGCCATGGCGCTGTTTGGCGAGAAGTACGGTGACCTCGTGCGCGTCGTGAGCATGGGCGACTGGAGCAAGGAATTGTGCGGCGGCACCCACGTGAATGCCACCGGCGATATTGGCTCTCTGATCGTCACTCGCGAAGAGAGCGTGAGTAGCGGTGTGCGCCGAATCGAGGCGGTGGCCGGCGCCGCGGCCTACGCGTACACTCAGGATCTGAGAGAGCGGCTGGAACAGGTGGCGCAGGCTCTGGAGTCCCGCCCCGACACAGTAGTCCAGCGCGCTGAGCATCTGCTTTCCCAAGTGCGGGATCAGGAGAGACGCATCGCCGCGCTGACACAACAGCTCGCCTTACGAGATGCCGAGACCCTATTGGCGAGTGCTCGGGTGGTTGATAACATGACTGTGGTGGCTAGTCGCATTCAGGCTGATAGCACCGCCTACCTCGAGGCGACTACGGATGCGGTAAAATCTCGCCTGCAGTGCGGCATTGTCGTCTTGGCCTCGGTAATCGAGGGGAATCCCCAGTTCACCGCCGCTGTCACACGCAATTTGACTGAACAAGGCTTTCAAGCTCGAGCGATTCTGCAGGTAGCGGCAAAGCACGTAGGCGGTGGTGGTGGCGGCAATGCGGAATTTGCCAAGGGGGGAGGACGTGACGCCTCGAAAGTCGATGAAGCACTGCGTGCCGCCGTGGATCTGATCGAGCGCCGAGTGGGAGTGAGCTAGCGTGGCGGTGTGGCAGACCGGAGAGATGATGCAGAGCCAAGATTACCGTTTTGTTGGACTTGATGTCGGCGATCGCCGGATCGGGGTGGCCGTGAGTGACCCGACCGGCGCCCTGGCAAGTCCCGTTGAGGTATACGACCGCCGCAATCCGCTGACCGATGTGCAGCACGTCATTGACGTGGTCGCGCAGTATGAAGCGAATCGAGTGGTCATCGGTCTCCCCAAGAACATGAACGGGACTGAGGGGCCGCAAGCGGAAAAGACTCGGGAATTTGCCGGCGCTCTGACTGAACGAGGTCTGGTCGTGGCTCTTTGGGATGAAAGGCTCAGTACTGTGGAAGCTACACGTCGGATGATTGAACAAGGTCGCAAGCGACGCGGCCGCCAGCAGCGCATCGACTCTGAAGCTGCCGCGCTTATCTTACAGACGTATCTTGACCATGTGCGGATACAGGAGGGACGGTGAGCAGCCAGCGATCCGTGACACCGCGGCGCCCACGTCCTGTGTTTCAAGGTCCAACGTATTTGACTCCGGAATACCACACTCGCACGTGGGGACGACTTGTTTTTCTCGGCTTCATTCTGCTGCTCGTTGCTGCGCTCGCCGCAACCGGCGGCCTCTATTGGGCACTGCACCGCGCTCAGGGGAGTAGTGCCGGCGCAAAGGTCTTCCGCGTGAGCGCAGGGGACAGTGTCAGCACCATTGCCACTCGTCTCCAGCATGATGGGTTGGTGAACAACGCCTTGTTGTTTAAAGTAGACGCCCGCTTACAGGGACTCGGGGCCAAGCTCAAGCCGGGAACCTATAGTCTGCGGGGCAACATGAACATTGATCAAATGGTCGCCACCTTCTCCGTCTATAAACCGGTCTTCGTCAAAGTGCTGATTCCAGAGGGTTGGCGCGCCAGCCAAATTGCCGAAGCGTTGACTCAACAAGGACAGGATGGCGCCGGATTTTTGCGGGCCGTGGAGCATCCCAGCCCGACATATTTCAACGAGAGCGTTCTGAACGATAAACCCAAAGGCGCCGGACTTCAAGGCTATCTCTTCCCGAACACGTACGATGTTCAACCGCATGCTAGCGGAGCGGCGATTGCCCGACAGATGGTGACGCAGCTCGACACGGAAATCACGCCAGCGATGCGAGCCTCCATTCGACAGCAAGGTCGTACCGTCTTTCAGGTACTTATCCTCGCGTCTATCGTGGAACGCGAGGCGCGTGTGCCGTCTGAGCGGCCTCTTATCGCCGGCGTGTATTGGCACCGCCTCCATTTGCCCAGACCCGCCGGCCCGATGATGCTTGACGCCGATCCCACGGTGCAGTATGTGGTGGGCGTTCCTGGGAACTGGTGGCCGGCATTACGCCAGGGGGCGGCAACGGTGCAACCGGCCGATCCGTACAATACCTACACACACTATGGCTTCCCCCCAGGACCGATAGCGAATCCTGGATTGTCCAGTATCGAGGCGGCAATTCATCCGGCGTCGACGCACTACTTGTTTTTCCTGGCCATACCGCATGGCGGCGGCAAACATGTCTTCTCCGATACCCTCGCCCAACAACTGGCCAACCAGCAAAAGTACGGATACTAACTCCGTGAGGACTCCATGATCTCCACAGCAGACCTCAAGCGCGGTATAACCATCGAACTCGATGGCGGACTTTGGAATATCCTGGAATACCACCACATCAAGATGGGCCGAGGCAGTGCCCAGGTTCGCATAAAGATGCGCAACGTCAAGACGGGCACCATAGTCGAACGTTCGTATCAAGCCGGCGAAAAGTTTCACCGGGCGATTGTGGATCGCCGGGATATGCAATTCCTTTATCGCGAGGACGACCTGTTCCACTTCATGGACACGGAAACGTTTGAGCAACTGGCGATGTCAGAGGCGCAATTAGGTGATGTAACCAACTACCTGGTAGACGGAAGCGCGTTGGAGATACTGACGTATCAGGATGAACCGATTGGCGCTGAGTTGCCGACCAGCGTGGAACTGGAGGTGGGCCAAACCGAGCCAGGATTCCGCGGTGATACAGCAAGTGGGGGAACCAAGTCAGCCACGCTGGAGACCGGACTCGTCGTTCAGGTCCCTCTCTTCGTGAGCCAGGGAGAGCGCATTCGGGTGGATACTCGTACCGGTCAATATCTCGAGCGCGCCTAGACGCGATGTGATACATGTGTGATGAGGCGGCGGGTTATCTCGATGACCGGTTGCCCGCGCTGCTCCAGGTGATACAAGAGAGCGACATTCAGGACCTGGAGATCGAGGAGGGTGACGTGCGCGTGCGCCTGCGGCGTCGTCCGGGCGCCGGCGGGCCGCAATCCACGGAGCCGGTACAGACCGACGCGGCGCAAGAACCGATCGAGCGCACGCCGTCATTCATCACCTCTCCACTTGTTGGGACGTTTTACCGCGCGGGCACACCTGGTATGGCTGCGCTGGTGAGCGAGGAATCGCAGGTGGACGACGGCACTATCGTTGGCATTGTGGAAGCGCTCAACGTGTTAACCGAGATCGAAGCTGGTTGCCGCGGAATGATTGATGAAGTGCGCGCCACCGACGGCCAGCCTGTGGAGTATGGTCAGATATTGTTCAGGGTGCGGCCCGGTGAGTAGCTCCCAGGTGCGCGCGGACTCCGCACCGCTGCAGGTGAGCCAGCTCACCCGCTACCTGAAATACATTCTCGAAGGCGACGAACTGCTTGCCTCACTCTCCGTCATTGGTGAGATCTGTGAGTTTTCGCGGTCGCCGGCCGGCCATCAGTATTTTACTTTGAAGGATGGCGGTAGTCAGGTGTCCTGCATCATGTTTCGTCGAGAAGCGGCGCGACAGACGAATATCGTGGCGCAGCTCCGCACTGGCATCACGGTTGTGGCTCACGGCTACCTCACGCTCTATGAGCCGCGCGGAACCTATCAAGTTTGCGTGCAAGATGTGCAGGTGCGCGGCGATGGCGACTCGGCACGGCGCTTAGCAATGCTCAAGGATAAGTTGGACAAAGAAGGCCTCTTTGCCGTTGAGCGCAAGCGGTCGCTTCCCGCGCACCCGCGCGCACTTGCCCTGATTACGTCGCCGGGGAGTCAGGCGTATCACGACGTATTGCACCGCCTGCGTAAACAGTATCCGTTTGTACGTGTGATCGAAGCCGGGGTATCGGTGCAGGGTGATGGCGCAGCAGACGAAATTGCGCTCGCTATCGACATCGTCAACCGTTTGACTGACGCTGAGGCGATCCTTGTGGTGCGTGGCGGTGGTGCGGCGGAAGATCTCACCGCGTTCAACGACGAACGCCTGGCGCGGGCCATTTTTGCCTCGCGCATTCCGGTGGTAACCGGCATTGGTCACGAGACTGACCACACGATTGCAGATCTCGTGGCGGATATACGCGCCGCCACTCCTTCCCTCGCCGCGACCATCGCGGTTCCTGACATAGAAGCGCTCGTTCATCCGGTCTCGATGTTGCATCGAGCGATGCAGGACACCGTCCAGCAACGTCTCTACCATGAACGCGCGCGTTGGTTGGCAACCAATCGCGAACTGCTGCGCGCCAGCCCCCAGAATCGGTTACTGCAGCAGCGGCAACGGGCGGACGCTCTCTTGCGGGCCGCGCGTCATGCAGTCCGACAGTCCCTGGCGACCAAAAGGGCACGCTTGCGCGCTACACAGTCGCAGCTTGGTCTCCTGGACCCACTCGCGATTTTGGCCCGAGGCTATGCGGTTCTGATTGACGGGGAGAGTGGACGGGTGGTGAAAACGGTTGGCGCTGCTTCCCCCGGACAACTGCTACGCGCGCGCCTCGTCGATGGAGAGTTACGAGTACGCGTGGAGGAGTAATGGAAAACGCTCCGAAGTTTGAACAAACACTGGCGGAAATGGAGCGGGTCGTGGACCGTCTGCAGCGTCCAGAAGTCTCTCTCGAGGAAGCGGTAGCGCTCTACCGACGGGGAAGCGAATTGGCGCAACAGACCGAGGCTATGCTGGCTGACGCCGAACTCCAGGTTCAGCAGCTCACCCACGCTGTCCGGGAGCGATTCGCCGGATACGAACTGGCGGACGAAGCACCACTCGACGGAGAATTGGACTAGCGGAATCGACATAACATGGGTTATAATAAGAACAGATGTACTAGATAGGGAAAATCATGTCACTTCCTCAAACCGATACTCCGTTTATTACCAATCGTGAAGCCGCGCGCGCACTCTTTCAGATGGGGGCGCTGCTTGAGATCATGGAAGGCAATCCCTTTCGTGTGCGAGCGTATCGCCGCGCGGCTCTGGCTGTGCTCTTCCTCCCCGGTCCGCTTGTCGAGTATTTTGCTCGCGATGAACAGGCGCCGTTACCGGGAGTGGGAGAACGAATGCGCCGCCACCTGGCCGAACTAGTAAACACTGGCCAGATGGATGTTCACAGTGCGCTTCTCGACGAAGTGGGTGAGCCCATGCTCTCTCTTCTCGCCGTCGAGGGTATTGGACCGAAGACCGCGATTCGACTGATCAGCGAACTGCAGCTTGAAACCCTCGAAGACCTCGATACAGCGCTGGGCAGTGGTCAGGTACGATCCCTACGCGGATTTGGATCTCGGCGCGAAGCTCAGCTCGCCTCGGCGGTAGAGCGCCTCCGCCAGACCGCTGCATAAGCGGCGTGCAATATTAATTCAACTCGAACCTGCTTCTCATCGTGGTCTAATGTCCGCCACGTACGATAAGGGTGCTTCCTTCCTCCACTGGAGGCCGGCCGGGGGGCCAGGACTCCTCCTCATTTGATCGCGCGTATGAACGCTGTCCCCCGGCTGGCCTTTAGTCTTTCTCTTCTGAACGGAAGGACTTGTTTCGGCGCGAACGGGCTGTGTCGACACCTATAATGCAGGTGAGGGCCTCACGTAGTGGCCCCGGGTGTGGCTCTTCAGTGCTGACTACGCCCATGTGGAGGCGGCTGCGGTACTGCATGGCAATACGCGTTTCGACGATCCCAGAGGTTCACCTTCCCAACGCTGCTATTCGTGCTCGATGCCGGCCCTTCGCGCCGTACGCGTATCAGATACTGCTTCTCGCCCTCATTCCGCTGGCGTTCTATCTGGACGTCCATACCACCTCCATTGCGCAGCAAGATGTCCTGGGCGTCATGGCCTGGATTATCCTGATCGCCTGCACCCGGTTTTCAAACCCCACGGAACGGCGACAGATATGGATCATGGTGGGAGTGGCAACCGCCGTCGAGATATGGTCCTCGATTATCTGGGGAGTCTATCGTTACCGCTTCGGCAATCTGCCACTGTTTGTTCCGCCGGGGCACGGGCTGGTGTACCTCTTTGCTCTCCGTTCGGCACGCGCGCCCCTCGTCCTGAAGTACAAGCGCGGATTCGTGCGGGCTGCTCTGATCGGAGCTACCGCCTGGGCACTATTTGGAGTCACGCTGGAGCCTCTGTTTTTGCATCGTCTCGACGTCCTCGGGCTCATGTGGTGGCCGCTCTTCATCTGGTTCATGCGCAAGCCATCTGCCCCCATTTTTGCCGCTGCCTTCTTTGTCACCGTCATCCTCGAACTGGTGGGAACGCATATGGGTAATTGGACCTGGCAAGTGTATGCGCCCATCTCTCATATTCCCACCGGCAATCCACCGTCGGTAATATCAGCGGGCTACTGCCTCATGGACTTCTGGGCGTTGTCCATCGCCGCGATGTTGCCGCCCGCTGGGTTCGTCATGCGGTGGCTACGTCGCCGGCGCCCGGTCGAACTCGCCGAGATACTTCAGGGAGAGGTCGAAGCGTGCAATACGACGTGATCGTGGCGGGCGCCGGACCTGCGGGCAGCACGGCAGCCCGTGAGTGTGCCGCTCGCGGGCTTCGCACCCTCATGCTGGACAAGGCTGAATTTCCGCGCGATAAGCCATGCGGCGGAGGCGTTAACCTGCGCGCCTCCCGGCTGTTGCCGTTCGATCTGGAACCGGTGATCGAGCGTCCAATTTTCGGCATGCGTATCAGCGTCCGCCAGCGTTCCTCGTTTACGCGCCGTGCCACCGAGCCGATCACCGTGTTGACTCAGCGTCGCCGGCTCGACGCCTATTTGGCGGAACGCGCGGTTCATGCCGGAGTGGAATTCTGTCAGCGGAGTGCTGTGCGTTCCGTGGAGCGTCGGGCCGGCAAGGTTCTGGTACGAAGCGGCAGCGCGAGCTATGAAAGCCGTGCGCTCGTGGTTGCTGATGGCGCCAACGGGCCGGTGGCCGGATTGGCCGATATCGCTGTGGCGCGACGCAAGGAAATTGCGCTGGAAGGCAATATCACCCCGAGCGACCGGTATCCGTCGGAATGGCTAGACGTCTTTGGCATCGATGTCGGCAGTGCTCCAGGTGGATATGGCTGGCTCTTCCCGAAAGGTGATCACGTGAACGTCGGTATCGGCGGCTGGTCCTCTGTCGGGCCAACGCTCCGGCCTCGTCTCGATCAATTAGCTCGCTACTATGGCTTCGCTCCCAGCGCGTTTTGGGGCGTGCGTGGGCACCCATTACCGGTGCGCCAAGCGGGAGCGACTCTGGTCGACGAGAATATATTGCTGACCGGTGACGCCGCCGGAC
>JBPCKK010000041.1:0-10483 GCA_051004335.1 Chloroflexota bacterium | reverse complement strand
TCGCTATGGAGGGAATTGCCAGCAAAAAGCTGCCGGCGATCACCTCGATCTGCACCTTTTCGTCTCGCGCCGCCGGCCGGGCCGCGGGCTGCTGTCCAACTTGTTGGATCACGCGCTGATCTACCCGCTCTTCAATACGCGCCAAAAACGCTTCGACCAAATGGTCTTCCAATGCAGGATCCAGCTCACGGCGCGCCTGTATCGCGGCTTGCAAGTCGAGAGCCGTTTCCCGCTGAGCTACCTGGTCGTCGCGCGTCTGACTCATGTCCTCGCTGTCCTCGGTGGGAGGAAGTTGACCGTATTGTACATGAGGACCGCTGAGCCTTGACCGACTCGCGCTGGTGTTAACCTCACGCAGGGCACATAAATTATGAGATCGGCGGGACTCCCGATCGCCGGTTCTCAACGTCCCACATCCACGCTCATCAAACCCGCTCATTATTCGCGCAATCAAGACACCATATGAACGACCGTTGAACGCAAGGGGGATTTGTAGGGACGCTCGGCTCCTGTCTGCGTCCGCCCGCGGCTTCCCCTTGCTCTGACAATCTCCTCCGCTCGGCGCACCATCTGCCCGACTTGGCGTCAACTTAATGCCCTAGTGCGTGCGCGGCGTCTTGGTTCTCAACGCCGATGGGGACGCAGACAGGAGCCGAGCTTCCCTCCAGCAACGTAGCTGTGGTGAGGCAATTTGACTTGAAATCATCCTCTCTTTTCTGCTAAATTAGAACAGATGTTCAATGTATAGCGACCGATGGAGGGGGCTGGATCGTGAAGAAGGAATACATCATCAACTGGCAGGGAACCGACTTCGTCAAGTACGAGGGCTTGTTGGACGAGGCGCACCAGCAGGGCTTGTGCCGTGTGGCGACCACCCTGATTCAGGTTCCGCATGACGATAATGGGCGGGTGGCCATTGTCGCGGCGGAAGTCGAGACGAGCAAGGGCACGTTCTGTGGGATTGGGGACGCTGCTCCCGGTAACGTCAATCGCATGATCGTCCCGCATCTGATCAGAATGGCGGAAACGCGCGCCAAGGCACGCGCGCTGCGTGACGCGATCAATGTCGGCGTGACCGCACTCGAGGAATTGGGCGACATGGACGAGGCTCCCGCTCCTCGCCCAGCGGGACCGGCGTCACGCTCCGCAGCGCCGGCCACGCGCGTCGCCGAACCGGTTGAGCCGTATCGCGCTGATTTCCCCAAGGCGTCGCCGCTCAAGCCAGCCAGTGCCAATCAATTGGCGACCATCGCGAAGCTGTCCCACCTGCTGGGACAGCCGGAGGAACCGGCCGACAGTATGAACTCGGCCGAGGCGTCGGACCGCATCACTGAACTGTCTCGCGAGTACAACGAGCGCAAAGCCGGCGGTGTTCGTCGCTCCGCTTGAGAGGCGAATTGGCGATACATCAGCCGGGGGATCAATCCCCCGGCTTTTTTGTCACTCTTTATTTAGTGGACGTTAAGCGCATGGTAAGCGGCGGTTAAGAACTCATTGCTACTGTGATTCTCAGAGCGTACTTACCATATTCCCGTTGGGAGCACAGCATGAGCACAAAAGGGCATACCACGCCGCAACCGAAGCTCAGTAAGCAGGCGATCACGCTGCTCAACCTCGGGCATCTCTTGCGTCGCGCCGGATTCGGCGCCGCCAACGATGAGGTGCACGCGGCGGCGCGGCAAGGTCACCGCGCGACGATCGACCAGTTGATCAACTACGACCAGGTACCGGATACTTTCACTCAGCCGGACAGCAGCGTCTTCGGCCAGGACCCCCGGCGTTCTCCCATCGAACCCCTGACGCGCTGGTGGCTGGGACAGATGATCAGCACTACCCGGCCATTGCAAGAAAAGATGGTGCTCTTCTGGCACGGCCACTTTGCTACTGCCTTCTACAAGGTGCACAACACAACCTTCATGTATGGGCAGAATCAACTCTTTCGGGACAATGCGCTCGGCCGGTTCGACGATCTGCTCACCGGCATCTACAAGGACCCGGCCATGCTCATCTGGCTGGATGGGCAGCGGAATATTAAGGCGCAACCCAATGAGAACTTTGGCCGTGAGGTGATGGAGCTTTTCACCCTTGGTCGAGGGAACTATACAGAGGACGATGTGCACGCCAACGCCCGTGCATTTACCGGGTGGCACATCGCTCCGGATGGCCAAGCGGTATTTGTTCCCCGTCTCCACGACTTTGGCCCCAAAACCCTCCTCGGACAGACGGGAAACTGGGGGGCGGATGACGCGGTGAGCATCCTTGCCGCCCATTCATCCACCGGTCCGTTTCTCGCCGGGCGCCTCTGGCGCTTCTTTGCCTCGGACCAGCCACCGGCCAGCATCCTCCACGAGATGGCCCGCGCCTACTACCATAGCGACCATTCAATCGCCGCTATGGTCGGCACGATGCTGCGCTCGCCGCAGTTCTACAGCGCGCAAACGCGCACGATGCACGTAAAGAGTCCCACCGATTTCCTGGTAACTACTATTCGACAAATGGGACTTACCGATGTCGATCTGACCACCGCGCCGCACATGCTGGCTCTACTCGGTCAGGAGTTATTTAATCCACCGAACGTGGGTGGCTGGCCGGGCGGCATGACGTGGATCAACGGCGGCACCATGCTCACCCGCTTCAACATTGCCTCGCAGTTCACCGGTGACGCGTACGCACCGAAGAGCGCCATTGACCCTGAACTGGTACTCAATGGCATGGTGAACGGCATCACGATGGACGACGTGGTCACGTATCTCGCCGGCATGCTCGGCGTGAGTCTGACCACGGGCACCAAACAGGCGTTGCTGGGGTACGCCGGAGGTCACCGGCTTCAGATTGCCACGCTGACTACCGCCGACCTTGATATCAAAACACGCGGGTTGATTCACCTCCTCATGGTGTCGCCCGAGTATCAGATGGCTTGAAAAGGGGAAGCACGATGACTACTGAGGAAGGAAGCACTTTCCGCTGTTGCGACGAAAACTTCTTGGAGGAGTACCGTCGCAAGACCTGGTCGTGGCGAGCGAACCGTCGCGATTTTCTCAAGACGACCGTGGGCGCCCTGGCAGCGGCGCCGTTAGCCCCCCACATGTTTCTCAATTCGGCGATGGCGCAACATGCCAGCAACGCCCCGACCGACGGGCCTATTCTTGTGGTGATCCAGCTCGCCGGCGGCAATGACGGCCTCAATACCATAGTCCCCTACGGCAGCGGAACGTACTACCAGGATCGCCCGACGATCGGCGTGCCGGCGAAGAGTGTGCTGCCCATCGACAATATGGTCGGCTTCCACCCCAATCTCAAGGGAATGAAGACGTTGTTCGACCAAGGCAAGGTCGCCATCCTGCAAGGCGCGGGCTATCCTGATTCCAGTCTCTCCCATTTCCAGGGCACGCAGATCTGGGAGACGGCCGATCCCAGTGGGTTGGCGCAAACGGGCTGGTTGGGACGCTATCTGGATGCCGAGATTGGCGACAGCGGGAATCCGCTCACCGCTATCGCCGTGGGGCCGATGCTGCCCATCACACTGCTCTCGCAGCGGACTCCGGCCACGACTATCGAGAATGTGCAAAGTTTCCGCTTTTTCGTCAATCGACTGGACTCACAACTGCTCCTCGGTGCGTACGATCAGATGTACGGCACGTCCACTGGAGCGCCCGCGCCGTATCTCAACCTGATCCGCAGCGCCGGCCGCGACGCCCAGCAGGGCGTGCATGATCTCCAGTCCATCAGTACCAAGTACTCCTCCACGGTCAAGTATCCGGTCAACCCCCTGGCCCGCGATCTCCAACTGGTCGCGCAGATCATTGCCAGCAACCTGGGGACGCGCGTCTTCCATGTGACGCTCGGCGGCTTTGACGATCATGTGGCCGAAGTGTATACCCACGCACGCCTCATGCAATTCCTGGGAGACAGCCTCGTCGCGTTCTATCAGGACCTAAAACTCATGAACAAGGACAACCAGGTAGTGACGATGACGTTCAGTGAATTCGGTCGGCGCGTGCGGGAAAACGCCGGACGGGGAACCGACCACGGAACGTCAGCGCCTATGTTCGTGGTAGGGAGCAAAGTAAAGGGTGGCATGTACGGCAAAGACCCGATTCTGAGTGCCCTGGATAGCGATGGCAACCTTGAGTTCGGCATCGATTTCCGCTCGGTCTACGGCACGGTCATCGATGGCTGGCTCAACGGTAATTCGCCGAATGTTCTCGGCGGCTCGTACGAACGGCTTCCGTTTCTGTAGGTCCCAGTTCAGAGCCGCACGCATCGAGATTGGGACGCCACTCGGGGCGGTTCGGTAAGGACGGGCCTCTGTGCCCGTCCGCCCTGATTGCCGGCGATGGCATCTCCCCGTCCACCACGATGTCTCCCCGCCATGGTCTCCACTCCACACCTGCCTCCCCAGCGCGTGGCATGATGCAACCCCACCATGCATGGGCAATGAGGCGATCGTTACCGCCAAGACGGGCCGGAGGTGCTCATAGTGGAGGGGAACATACACGATGGCAAGCGCGCGCCGGGGATAGATCGTGGTGGACGGGGAGGCATGTCCGTGGGGAGCGTCAGGCGGACGGGCACGGAGACCCGTCCCTACCGGAGTGCTCGCCGCAGAGCTGATCGGGCGGCAAAGTAGCCGCACATGCCGTGCACCCCGCCGCCGGGTGGTGTGGACGACGAGCAGATGAAGATATCGCGGGCTGGGGTCGAGTAGGGATCGAGGCGGATGGCTGGCCGCGTGAAGAGTTGGCGAAAATCGGCAGCGCCGCCATTGATGTCCCCGCCCACCAGATTCGCGTCGTGCTGCTCGAGACAGCGCGGCGTGAGCACACTTCTCGCGAGGATCCGGTCGCGGAAGCCGGGGGCAAAGCGCTCGATCTGATCCTCAATCCGCTCCGTCATGTCAACGATTGACCCGTTGGGCACGTGGCAGTAGGCCCAGGCCGTGTGCTTGCCCTGGGGTGCTCGCGTCGGGTCAAAGAGCGAAGGCTGCGCCAGCAATACGAAGGGACGTTCGGCATGCTCTCCCCGCGAGACGGCACGCTCGCTGCTCGCGATCTCCTCAAACGTTCCGCCCAGATGGACAGTTCCCGCGCGGGCGCACTCCGGGGCCGTCCAGGGAATGGGCGCATCGAGCGCATAATCCAGCTTGAAAACTCCGGGACCATAGCGGTAGCGAGCGAGTTGACGTCGGTAGCCGACGGGGAATCGGTCGCCAGCAATGCTGAGGAGCTGACGGGGAGTCACATCATAGAGCACGGCGCGTGCTGAATATAACTGACGCGCGTCTTCAACGCGCATGCCGGTCACAATTTCTCCGCCGAGAGAGGTGAGGTAGGCGGCTAGCGCGTCGGTGAGGGATTGCGCGCTGCCACGCGGAAACGGCCATCCCACACCGTGGCCCAGGATGGCGAGAATCAGGGCGAAACCGGCGGTGGGCGGCTGCTCGAGCGGTAAGAAGGAGTGTGCGCCCATGCCGGCAAAGAGAGCGCAGGCGTGGTCGCCCTTGAAGTGCGAGCACGCCAGACCGCGCACCGAGCGAATGGCATGGGCGCCAAAGCGAGCCAACGCGATCGGGTGGCGAGGTACACGTGGCGGCGCCAAAACATCGCTGATGATTTTCTCCCCATCGGCCACCAACGGCTCCATGAGTCGCCGGTAGGCGCCGGCATCCTGGCCGAGCGTCAGCGCGGTGGCATCGATCGAGCGCTCAAGGACAGCCGCAGTTCCATCGTCCAGGGGATGCGCCAGCGGGACTGAGGGATGGACCCACTCCAGACCAAAGTTGGCCAGAGGGAGTGTACGGAAGAAAGGTGAGGCAACGCCTAGAGGGTGGACGGCCGAACAGACATCGTGAGTGAATGCTGGCAGCGTTAGCTCGGCCGAGCGGACTCCGCCGCCGATGGTCTCTTCGGCCTCCACCACCTGGACTGATCGACCGGCGCGTGCCAACTCGATGGCGGCGGCCAGAACGTTTGGTCCGGAGCCAACCACGGCGGCATCGTGCTTACCGCAACGGTTCACGGTGGTGCATCTTTAGCAGGCGCTGCCGCGATTTACCAGAAACCCAACTCCAGCTTGGCCTCTTCGGACATCTTCGATGGATCCCAGGCTGGGGTCCAGACCAGATTGACCTTGCTGCCATCAACGCCGGGCACTTCCTGCACGGCGTTGCCCACCTCAGTCTCGATATACGGTCCCAGTGGGCAGGCCGGGGTGGTCAAGGTCATGGTGACCTCAGCGGTGCCCTCAGTTACCGCGATCTCGTAGACCAGACCAAGATCAACAATGTTCACCCCGATCTCCGGGTCAATCACGTTCTCGCGAAGCGCTTCGCGAACCATCTCTTCCGCGCTCATATCGACTGACATAGCAACTCCTGTCCTAACTGTAACGGGCGATTACTCTCGCTCACTCCACTCAACATACAGCGAGCCGTCTTCCATCTTCACCGGATAGGTTGACAGGGGAAAGATGGCCGGCAAGCTGAGCACCTCGCCGGTACGCACATCGAACTGCGCGCCATGGAGCGGGCACTCAATTACCTCCGCCCAGAGTTCCCCCTCGGAGAGCGATGCTTCCTCATGGGTACAGGTGTCGGCGGTCGCGTAGTAGGTTCCATCCACATTCCAGATGGCGACGGGCTCATCGCCGATCTCGACGCGTAGCCCCTCACCGACCGCGATCTCGGCGGCATCGGCCACGCGAATCCACTCTCCCACCGCCATGGCGACTAGCTTGCGTCCATCTTTTGCATGATCAGTTCGCGTAGATTGTCGCGAATGCTGCCTACCGGCTCGCGCTGCAGCACGTCCTCAAAGAAGCCCTCGATGATCATCCGTGTGGCCACCGGTCGTGGGATGCCCCGCGCCATCAGATAAAACAGCTGGTCTTGATCGACCTTGCCGATGGTGGCGCCGTGCGTGCAGCGAACTTCGTTGGCCTCGATCTCCAGATTTGGGCTGGGGAACGCCGAGGCGTGCGGGCTTAACAGGATATTGCGGTTTGCCTGGTACGCGTCCGTTCCCTGCGCGCCTTTGAGGACACGAATGGTGCCGGAGAAGACGGAGCGCGCGTTGTCATTGAGAGCGCTTTTGTAGAGCAGATCGCTGGTGGTATGCGGCGCCAGATGGTCTTGCACCGTGTGGTAATCGGTGTGCTGCTTACCGTGACCCCAGAGGAGACCGAGCATCTGCGTGCTGGCGCCGCTGCCGCGCAGCGCCGCTTCGATATTGGCTTTGGTCAAACCGTTGCCCAGGCCGATGACTAACCAGTCGAGGGTGCTGTCGCGATCGATCAACGCCCGTTGGGTGGAAAGGTCATAGACCCGACCGTCCCAGTCTTGCAGGCTCACAAAGGTCACGTGGGCCGACTGCTTGACGAACATTTCCACCACGCCGGCATTCATTGAAAGCCGGTCGATTGGGGTCGATGCGTACTCTTCCACGTAGGTCACGCGGCTACCCTCCTCGGCAACTACCACGGTGTGCGAGAAGAGAGCGGATCCGCCGGCGGTGAGGGTGATCAGGGCGCGGAGCGGAAGCGCCACGTCTACATTGCGAGGAACGTAAAGAAAGGTGCCGCCGCTCCAGAAGGCGCCATTGAGAGCGGTGAATTTGTCATACTCCGCCGGCACGGCTTCCGTCATGAAGTACTTGCGGATCAGGTCCGGGTGCTCACGCACCGCTGTGTCCAGATCGGTGAAGATCACGCCCTGGTCGACCAGTTGGGACTGCAGTGAGCGATCTACCGTCACCGAATTCTCGTGGGTAAGAGTGCCGCCAAACTCCCCGCCAAGCTGCAACGGCGACTGCACCGGGGTGCTCGACGCGCCGGCAAACGGCGCCAGTTCGTTCAATTTCAGATCACGGATATCGGTGCGGCGCCAGTCCTCGTTTTGCCGGTTCGGCATGGGCAGCATCTCGAAGACCTGCCAGGCGCGCAGGCGTGCCGCGAGGACCCATTCCGGTTCGTTCTTGGCGCTGGAAAGTTGTTCCACCGCCTCGCGGGACATTCCCACCGCTCTGTTTTCTACAACCATCTCTTCTCCATATCATAACCTTGCGACCGGGCACCTTGAACCAGCGACGAGGGCCGGATGATCCGGTTCAACCGGCACGGTAACCGGCCTATACCGGGTCAGTGCCAATGGAAGCAGGGGTGCGGGACGCTTGCGGCCGCCGCACCCCCGCCACGCATACGGATAATATCCGTGTGCCTGTTTCGTTTCTCCGTACTCGACTTAGCCGACCGAGCCTTCCATTTGCAGCTCGATGAGCCGGTTCAACTCGATAGCGTACTCCATGGGCAGTTCCTTGGCGATCGGCTCGATGAACCCGCGCACAATCATGGCGCGCGCCTCGACCTCGCCGATACCCCGGCTCATCAGATAGAAGAGCTGGTCTTCACCGATCTTGCTGACCGATGCCTCATGGGTGATGGCAACGTCATCCTCTTCGATCTCCATGTAGGGATACGTGTCCGACCGGCTTTCCTCATCGAGGAGCAAGGCGTCGCAGTTTACGTGCGTTTTGCAGCCCGTCATGCCGGGATAGACCTTGACCAGCCCGCGATAGCTGGTACGGCCCGAACCCCGGCTAATCGACTTGGAGCTGATCGTACCCGTGGTGTTGGGAGCGGCATGCACGATTTTGCCACCGGCATCCTGATGCTGTCCCTCGCCGGCGAAGGCAACGGAAAGAATCTCGCCCTTGGCGCCTGGCTCCAGCAGGAAGCAGCTCGGATACTTCATGGTGAGCCGGCTTCCCAGGTTACCGTCCACCCACTCCATAGTTCCTTCGCCGTATACGGAGGTGCGCTTGGTCACTAGGTTGTAGACGTTCTTCGACCAGTTCTGAATGGTGGTGTAGCGCACACGAGCGCCCCGCTTGACGATGATCTCCACTACAGCGCTGTGCAACGAGTCAGAACTGTAGGTCGGGGCGGTACAACCCTCGACGTAGTGCACATAGCTGCCCGGCTCGGCAATGATCAGGGTGCGCTCGAACTGGCCGGCATTCTCCGCGTTGATGCGGAAGTACGCCTGCAACGGAACATCGACGTGGACCCCTTCGGGCACGTAGACAAAGCTGCCGCCACTCCAAACCGCGCTATTCAGGGCAGCCAGCTTGTTATCGTTCGGCGGGATTACCGTGCCCATATACTCCTTCAGTACGTCAGGGTACTCGCGGAGGGCGCTGTCCATATCGAGGAAAATCACGCCCTGCTTTTGCAGGTCCTCGCGCAGGGAGTGATAGACCACTTCAGACTCGTACTGGGCACCCACGCCAGCGAGGAACTTGCGCTCCGCTTGCGGGATTCCCAGTCGATCAAAGGTGTTCTTGATGTCGGCCGGAATGTCATCCCAGGTACGGCCCTGCTCAGTCACCGGTTTGATGTAGTAGTACATGTTCTGGAAGTCGAGGTCATTGAGATTGCCGCCCCACTGCGGTAAGGGACGCTTCTCAAAGGTACGTAGCGAGCGCAGACGGAAATCGCGCATCCACTGCGGCTCGTTCTTCATGTACGAGATTTCTTCGACAATCTCACGATCAATGCCCCGGCGGGACTTGAAGGCGTAATTTTCGGGCGAACTGAATCCAAACTTGTACTGGTCCAGTTCATTCAATTGTGTTTGCTGATCGACTGCCATAGTGACTGATCCTCTCTGTTGTTAGGCCGCGTTGTCCGGTTGTTCGTACTGCTCGTAGCCCTGATTTTCCAGTTCCAGAGCCAGCTCCGGTCCGCCTTCGCGGACGATGCGGCCGTGGACCAGCACATGGACAAAATCGGGGGTTATGTAGTTCAAGAGTCGCTGATAGTGGGTGATGAGCAGCACGCCCATGTTCGGGCCGAGCAGGGCGTTTACCCCGTCAGCGACGATCTTCAGGGCGTCGATATCCAGCCCCGAATCCGTCTCGTCGAGCACGGCATACTCCGGTTGGAGCATGGCCATCTGCAAGATCTCCGCGCGCTTTTTCTCGCCGCCGGAGAAACCCTCATTGACAAACCGACCGGCGAACTCATCGTTCATCTTGAGCAGTTTCATCTGCTCGCGCAGGGTGGCGCGGAACTCGCGCGGCGGGACGGGTTTCTCCCGTATCGAGTTCAGCGCGGTGCGCAAGAAATTGGCCATGGTCACGCCGGGAATCGTATGAGGGTACTGAAAGGCCAGGAAGAGTCCCTCTTTTGCCCGCTGGTTCGGTTCCATCTCAATTACATTTACGCCGTTGACCAGAATCTCGCCGGCGGTGACCTCGTAGCCCGGATGTCCCATCAAAGTGTAGGCCAGCGTGCTCTTGCCCGAGCCGTTTGGCCCCATGATGGCGTGCACTTCGCCCGGCTTGACCGCGAGATTCACCCCTTTCAGAATCTCCCGCCCTTCAACCTTGACGTGCAGGTTCCTGATATCTAAGTCTCTCTTTTCGTCCGCCATACGCGCGCCGCATTCCTCCCGTGTGTAGTGACCGGCACCTACACCGGTCGTACA
>JBPCKK010000040.1:0-8002 GCA_051004335.1 Chloroflexota bacterium | reverse complement strand
CGGCGGCCGAGTGGGAAGATACCAAGGCATTGGTGCGCGCCACCATGGGCGATCTGCGCACCTCGCTTGCCGGTCTTCGCCTGCCGGCATTGGAGGAGCAGCCTCTGACCGCGGCCCTGCGAGGGCTGGCGTCAGAACTGGAGGCACGCGCGGATATCCAGGTAGCCGTCAGCGTGGCGGATGGGGCGGACCGGCTCGATAGGAGCGCGCAGGAAGCCCTGTACCGAGTGGCTCAAGAGGCACTGGCCAATGTAGCCAAGCACGCTCGCGCGCGCCATGTCTCGCTCACCCTCCAGCTGCGCAGCGCCGTCACGCAGCTGGAAGTGGCCGATGACGGCGTGGGACTGAGCGCTGCCCCGCGAACCGGAGACGCCCACTATGGCATCGTGGGCATGCGTGAGCGCGTCGAGGCGCTGGGTGGCATCCTCACCCTGGGGCCGGGACCGGACGGCGGTACGATTCTCCGCGCCAGTGTCCAGTTGGAAGAGAAAGTAGATGCTCGATATCCGCATCCTGTTGGCTGAGGATCAGACGCTCCTTCGCCAGGCACTACGCACCATCCTGGACCTCGAGCCGGGCCTGAGCGTGGTCGGCGAGGCGGCCGATGGCGAGGAGGCGGTACAGCAGGCAATAGCTCTCCGGCCCGACATCGTCCTGATGGACATCCAGATGCCGGTCCGCACCGGCGTGGAAGCCACTGAGCTGATCACCGCCTCCTGTCCCGGTACGCGAGTTATGGTGCTTACCACCTTCGACTATGAGGAGTACGTCTTCGATGCGGTCAAGGCCGGGGCGATGGGCTACTTGCTCAAAGACGTGCCGGCGCCGGAGTTGATCGACACCGTTCGGCGCGTCTACGCCGGTGAGTCATTCATCCAGCCCAACGTGGCAAGCAAACTGTTGCTCGAATTTGGCCGGCGCACGCGTGGACCGCAAGATGAAGAATTGACCCAGCGGGAGCGTGAAGTGCTGGACCTGCTCGCCGCCGGGTCGAGCAACCGACAAATCGCCATCACGCTTTTCTTGGCGGAGGGAACGGTCAAAAATCATGTCTCCAACATCCTGGGCAAGCTCCACGCCGCGAACCGCACTCATGCCGTCAGTCTTGCCCGCGAACAGGGTCTGATATGACCAAGACATTGCCACATGTGACTCTATTCGCCAACTTCTTTTGATTACACCGCTGAATCGCTACTATAGAGCAAGATAAGGAAGATAGGGGGAGATACTCATGGCGCAATTCACCGTGGCCCGTGTCGAGGACGTGGTTCCGAAAAAAAAGCCACGTCAGCCTTCACAACGTGCGCAGACGCAGGAACAGTATCAAGAGGCACTGCGGCGTGCGCTTTCCATCACAGGGCAGGCCCTCGTCGTCGAACTCACGCCGGATGAGAAACCGCTTACCGTACGCAACCGTATCAAGCGAGCCGCGGATGTGTTGGGCTACGAAGATATCGCCATTCGCCGGCGCAAGGACCGTATTGTGGCCTACCTGCCGGATAGCGATTCCTCCCAGTCTTGATGCCCGGCATACCGGCGAAGAGACGGATTTGACTCTGTGTAGCCAATTGGGCCGGCAACATAGTACACTGGGTCGGAAGCTACCCCGCCCGAGACCACTTGTGGCCGGACATGTGGTGGCGCTGAAGAACAGTCGCGCGTGTGGGACGCGCGGCGACAACCGGTAGGCGGACAAATCTATAGCGATGTCCATGGTGTCTGCCGTACTTGCACCTTGGGCGCGCAGGTGCCCTGTGCAATGCAACAAGCTTTTGCCGAGGCGTTTATCCATTCACAGTAGCCTCCCTTTCATGTTGCCCCTGAACGTGTAGTTCCTATTGCCATTTGAGGTGGCATCCTGTCTGTACTCCATGGCGTCTGGCGTCCTGAACCGTGCGGCGGCACCTTCTTTATGTGGGCCGAGCATCTGGACGAAGACGAAGATACTAGCCTAAGCGCCGAAGCGCTCCGTACCCGGCTGCCACTGATCCAGGGCAGAGAGGAGACCATTTCTCTCCTCTTGCCCTCGCTTGATGGTCATCCGCTCTCCTCGTCGGAGAGCGTGGAAGACGCGGTTCTGGCTCCAGTCGCGGTGTGCGCCGTGGCTCTACCTCCGGTAGATGCCATGTTCCACCTCTTGATGCTGGATCCAGAAGAGAAAATGGGTGATGATCTCCGCTTCTGGCAGATCGCCGCCCGTTTCACATTGGAGCTTCTGGCCCGGGAACGCTACGTTCCCGCGATCAACGAAAAGAACATAGCGCTGTGGCAACCGGTACTCGCCGGGGACGATCGGAACCGCTTTGCCCGCATGGCCCGAGCCATGCCGCCGGTGTGCCGCTCCCTCCTTCCCCAGGGCGCGCCACCATCCGGCGCCACCGTGCTCGAGTCCTTTTTGGGCGCCACACTGGATGCGCTCTGCCGGCAGTCTTTGCAGCGCTGGGAGCCAAGCGTGCCGGCACGCGTGAGCCAGGGGAATCGGGCTCAGGCCTATATGTGGCTGCTCAGTCTGGCTCGACCGCGTGACGAACCGGGTGGAATCAAATTGGATCAACGGGTTCGCACCGCAGTCAAACGCTGGCTGGAGCCGCTGCAGATCGTGGCCAACGAGGATTTCCGCACGTCTTTCCGTTTGGAATCGCCAAACAATCCGCGGGCGCCTTGGGTCCTCCGCTTTTTCCTGCAGTCGGTGGAAGACCCCAGTCTCCTCGTCCCCGTTGGTCAGATCTGGAAACAACGCGGCGCCGGTTGGAATCAGGTACGCGCCAAACAAGGGCGACCGCAGGAAAAACTGCTCAGCGACCTGGGCATGGCCATGCGGGTCTTCCCCCCACTGGAAAAGGCGCTGAAGACAGCCCACCCCGAACAAGCCAATCTCTCCGTGCAACAAGCACACACCTTCCTTCGCGAAGCGGCGCCTATTCTGGAGGAAAGTGGCATGGGCGTGATCGTGCCCAACTGGTGGGCCCGGCGCCGTCAAGGTCTCGCCGCGCGGATTCGCCTCAAGCCCGACTTTGAAGCAACCGAGCAACGCAGCGCACTCGGTCTGGATACCCTCGTGCGCTACGACTGGCAACTCTCTCTCGGCGGCAAGGGAATCAGCCCTGACGAATTTGCCCGGCTGGCCGCGCTCAAGGCCCCCCTGGTTCGCATTCGCGGAGAATGGGTAGAGCTGAACGCCGAAGACGTGCACAAGGCTGAAGAGTTCTGGCAGAAAAACGAAGGCGATACCATCTCACTCTCACGCGCGCTGTCCCTAGCCGCCGGTACCGGTGAGCTGGAGGGCGATCTGCCCGTCGAGTCGGTGGAGACGGAGGGCTGGCTCAACGCGCTCTTCGAGAAGGACGGTGCCATCACCGACATACCGCAGCCGGCCAGCTTCCACGGCGAATTGCGCCCCTACCAGCGGCGCGGCGTCTCCTGGATGCACTTTTTGGTGGAACGCGGGCTGGCCCCCTGTCTAGCCGATGATATGGGCCTGGGCAAGACGATCGAACTCACCAGCATGCTGCTCTATATGAAAGAGCAGAAAACACTGACCGGCCCAATCTTGCTCATCTGTCCCATGTCGGTTGTGGGAAACTGGGAACACGAACTCCGGCGCTTCGCTCCCTCGCTGCGCGTGTTGACGCATCACGGCGCCGGCCGGCTCACCGGCGATGATTTCCGCCGCGCCGTCCGTGACCACGACCTGGTCATCAGCACCTATGCGTTGACGGCGCGCGACCGCGAACTCTTTGAGTCACTCCCATGGCAAGGCGCGGTGCTTGATGAGGCGCAGAACATCAAAAACGCGGCGACCAAGCAGGCTCAGGCGGTTCGTGCCCTGCAAACCGACTTCCGGGTTGCGCTCACCGGTACGCCGGTGGAGAATCGCCTATCCGAACTCTGGTCCATCATGGAATTCCTCAATCCCGGCTTTCTCGGCACAGCGGAGGCATTCCGCAAGAACTTCTCCTTGCCCATCGAACGAGCCAACGACGCCGCCAGTAAAGCGCAGCTTCGCACCCTGGTCCAGCCGTTTATTCTGCGGCGAGTCAAAACCGACCCAACCATCATTTCCGATCTGCCCGAGAAGCTCGAGATGAAAGTATACTGCTCCCTCACGCCGGAGCAGGCCAGCCTCTATGAAGCAATCGTGCGCGACATGCTGGAGCAGATTGAATCATCGGACGGCATCCAGCGCAAGGGCTTGGTCCTGGCCAGCCTTACCAAGCTCAAACAGGTCTGCAACCATCCAGCCCACTTCTTGAGTGACCACAGTCGATTAGACGATCGATCCGGGAAGCTTGCGCGTCTCGAGGAAATGCTCGACGAGGTAGTGGCGGCCGATGACCGCGCCCTCGTCTTTACCCAGTACGCCGAGTGGGGAAAGGAACTGCAAGTCTACCTGCGTGAGCGGTTGGGCAAAGACATCCTCTATCTCCACGGCGGTACTCCCCGGCACGTCCGCGACCGTCTGGTCAATCGGTTCCAGAATGATCGGCGAGCGCCGCCCATCTTCCTGCTGTCCCTCAAAGCCGGTGGCACCGGCCTCAACCTTACCCGCGCCAATCACGTCTTCCACTACGACCGGTGGTGGAATCCGGCGGTGGAGGAGCAAGCAACCGACCGGGCCTTCCGTATCGGTCAAACGCAGAACGTGCAGGTCCACAAGTTGATTACCTCCGGCACGCTGGAGGAACGCATCGACGACATGCTGGAAAGCAAGCGACTGCTCGCCAACCAGATAGTGGGCAGCGGTGAGCAGTGGATCACCGAGATGTCCACCAACGATTTGCGCGAGCTATTTGAACTGCGGCGCGAAGCTGTGATGGTGGAGTGATGAGTAAAGGGAAGAGCGAATTCGCCAACACCTGGTGGGCGCAACGCTGGATTCGGCTCCTCGAACGCTTTGGTTGGAGCGCGCGGCTCAACCGGGGACGTTCCTATGCCCGCCACGGGAACGTGCTGGAGATCGACATCCAGTCAGGTCTGGTACGCGCCAAAGTGCAGGGGTCGCGCAAACAACCATACCGCGTTGAAATCGGGCTCAAGCCCCTGAGCCGGGCTGACTGGAACAAGGTCATCGCTCTGCTGCGGCGCAAAGCTATTTACGCTGCTCGCTTGCTGTCCGGTGAGATGCCGCGTGACATCGAGGAGATTTTCAAGTCGGCCGGCGTTCCCCTCTTTCCGCAATCCGGCCAGGACCTTATGATGTCCTGCACCTGTCCGGATTGGGCCAAGCCGTGCAAGCATGTAGCCGCCGTGTTCTACGTCCTCGGGTCCGAGTTCGACCGCGACCCGTTCCTTCTCTTCCAACTCCGCGGTCGCAGCCGCGAACAAGTGATGTCCACTCTGCGTGGCCAACGACCGGAACGCGCGCCGCGCCCCGGCGCACCGCGCGTCTCGTCCGAACCATTGGAAGGCCACCTGGCCGACTTCTGGGAAGCGGGCGAAGATCTGGATGAAATCAGCGTACGCATCACGCCGCCGCCGGTACCCGGCGCTATCCTCAAGCGGCTCGGTCCCGTCCCGCTGGTGGATCTACCCGAGGAATGGCACGGCGATCTTGCCCGCATGTATGAGGTGGTGAGCAAGGATGCCCTTGCCTTCGTTCACGTCCCCGGCAGCGGCACACGCCTGCCTGCCGTGGAGCAAAACGGCCGCTAAGACAACGTTATTGACATTGCTCTGGTAGAGGACGGCCCGAGTGCCGTCCTGCCGCCCGCAGGCGGCCTTCGCCGGCTACGCCTGTTTCACCTCAATCATCCCCTCATGGACGCGCACGGCAAGCGCTTGTTCTGGGTAGGTGGCCGGCCCTCTCACGATACTGCCATCGGCCAGATCGAACTGCGAGCCATGGCACGGGCACACGATGGTTCCGCCGTCCAACTGACCACCTGCCAGCGAACAGCCGGCGTGGGTGCAAGTGTCATTGAGGGCATAGATGTGACCTTGCTGCTTGACGAGCAGAACCTTGATGCCACCGGCTTCGGCCTGAGTCGGCTTGTTCGCCTCGAGTTCGGCTTCCGCCATCGCGGGAACATATTTGCTGGGAGCCTGCTCGAATGCCGTGTGGTTCACGCCATAGCCCAGATCGAAGACTTCATCCCCGCCGAGATAGGCGGCGGCGGAAAGCACGCCATAACCCACGGTGGAGAGGACCGTGCCGGTGGTTCGCGCGCCACGGCGGCGGGCGACAAATGAACCGGCATAGAGGACGTACATCGTCACCATGCTCAAACCATGCAGGAGCCCGACCTTGCGATCCTTACCGTAGGTATCGCTCCAGTCGGCCCAACCGGAGAGCGCCGATCCAGTTGCGCCCAAGAGGCCGGCAGCCATGGTAATGTCGGCGGCGGCGTTCAAGCCCTTACTGTCGGACAGAGCGGAGGCCGCATCGAGCACCATGGTGCAGGTAAACGCCCCGACCGGAACATCGGTAAGCACCGGATGGAGCGGATGCCCCAGCCAGGTCCCGTTCAACATATTCTTTGCCTGTTGGGCCGCCGGACCATTGTTCTTGAACAACGAGTTCAAGGCATTCTGCAATGGATCGCCCAACGAATCCAGCCAGGTCTGGGTTGCGATGAATCGCTCGATCACTGGTAACATGTCAGCCTCCACATACTCTTAATTGCCTGACGTAGCGCGTCGCGCTCTTCATTATGAGTGACGCGCACCCAACTTCCTTCTACAGGCTGTTACATTTTCCCCACCCGGCGCGTTATATGGGAGACAGTTGGTACTATCTCGCGCTCAATCTTCTCATCCGCTTCTCATCCGCCCGCTTTATGCTCGGCACGGAATCATAGAAACACAGAGGTCACAACGTATGTACACGCTAATTGTCCGTGGACCCCGACGCGCGGTGCTCGCCGTCCATCGGTGCGCAACGACCGCCGAAGTACGTGAACTGCTCGCCGTCTATGCCGCCCTCGGTCACAAACCAGAAATGCTCCAGGTAGAGGAGCGCCCCACCGATCAAGCTGCCTGATTCGGGAGACTCGATAGTCTCTTAGCCCTGCTGTACCGCGACACGGTACCAGCCGGTGGGCGTGCTGAAACAGGTTGCACTCCACACGTCGAAGTGGTTCCAGCTGGAGTCGGCCTGCCGGTCCTCAACGGCGCCCAGTAGATTCAGCACGGGCAGATAGATGTGCGTGCCGAAGGCGTAGTGATCGTTGGCCAGCATTCCGTAAAACACGGCAATACCGCTCGACGAGAGCCAGCCCGCCGAGCCCGGACAGTACGAGGTGAGCAATGCCCGAATCCACACCTGCTGGACCACGTGCGTCACAACCGTATGATGTTTGGGCCGATGCCGCCTATGTTGCCGGTGGTGGCGGGGACGTGACGGACGAGGCGTGGACGTGACAACCACCGTCGGCTGAGGGATATTCACGGTAGGAATAATCTGCGGCGTGGCCTGAAAGACCGTCACCGTCGGCACGGGGCTCACTGTAGTGGTGATACTGCCATCCGCCCGCGCCTGACCGGCGCCGCCCGGACTGAGTATGACCGCTTGGGCGCCTACTACCAGAACCAGCAGCAGACACCGCGCCCTACTCAAACGCCTCCAGCATCAACTATCTCCTCCAGGTACCTCTGTTGAAATTCGGACGTGCGGCTGCACAATCATTGTGCCCACACTCCACAAACAATGCAGAGGCCACGTGTCCACTCTAGAGGGAGGGACCATCGAGAGTCAATTTGTGCCTGATAAACTCGAAGGGTAGAGAGCAGTGTGATACTGTCGAATTGCGAATACTTCCCCTACCTCGCTAGAAGTGGATAGCACAAGTCATGGTGGCGCCATCAACTCAGGCGCTGCTCACTGAGTGGCACTGGGAGCCGACTGTTCTACTGGGTATAGTCCTACTCACCGGGCTGTACTTTTACGCCATCGGGCCACTCCGTGAGAAGCGGAATTGGGGTCCGCCGGCGACGCGTCGCCAGGTGAGAATGTTCATCCTCTCCCTGCTCACCCTGGTTCTCGCCCTACTCTTGCCGCTCGATT
>JBPCKK010000039.1:0-20070 GCA_051004335.1 Chloroflexota bacterium | reverse complement strand
GTTACTCGTATCAGGCGCTGTCATTCGAACCCTCCTTAAAGTCAAAGTCTTATGATTCCTGCCAACCCGCAAGCGGCGTCAGCAGCCGATGGCGCAAAAGTACCCGCTCTGGTCACTCGGATTGCAGGTCACTCTTACTTGGAACTTGGGTGCGCATTCCGAGCCGCACCCCTCGCACGGATCGGGTGCGTATGGCTCGCAGCAGTTACAGCATGAGGTTTGACCCGGGGAGACACAGTATCCGGTACACGACCTCAAGCAGTACCCGGCTGCGATATAGGCTATCGACCCGTTGAAGCAGCCGCCACCCGGGCAGCAGGGATACTGCGGGTTTGTCCCCTGAGCAATGGCGGTAGGGGTGAAACCAACCAGCCCTCCCACCAGTGCTGTTGCCCCGACGGTGATTGTGGCCAGTCCGGTCAGGAATCCTCGCCGCGACTGGTTCAGGTAGAGGTAGCTTGAGCCTCCCTCCTCGGGTGGGCTCCCGTCCCCCGCTCCCGGCGGTCCGCTGGTTGATCGTGTGTCCATTGCCTGTTACCCCCTGTCGTCAGATTGAAGTGCTTCCGTCAGAGTGAAGTACTAACAATAGACATACGGAGAAAGACGAAAAAGGTAACGGGTGCGCTCGAAACTTCCTAATGGTCAAACAGCGGTGGGGAGCCGAAAATCGATGTCAGATCTGGCGGCGCGGCGAACAGCTATGCGGGTGTCACTCAGTGCGCCCGCGTCCCTGGCGAGAGTAGACTCTGCACGGTGAGTAAGCGCTTTGTCGCCCGGCGCAACGTCTTCAGCTTTTTGGGGTAAGCGATCCGAATGTACTGCCTGCCCAGCGAAGGATCATGGAAGAAGCTGCTTCCGGGAACTACCGCAACTCCTACCTTCTCTATCAGCCAATGGGCAAAGGCAACGTCGTCCGAGAAGCCGAAACGACTGATGTCGCACATGACATAATATGCACCTTGCGGCGCGGAGGGAGAGAAGCCCGCCTGTTGCAACGCCGGAAGGACTATATCACGACGTTCGGCATAGCGTTGAAGCAATAACTCGTAATACGCACCTGGAAATTGCATTGCCACGACTCCCGCCATTTGCAGCGGCGCGGCGGCGCCGACGGTCAAGAAATCGTGGACCTTGCGAATGGCCGATGTCAGATCCGGCGGGGCGATAACGTATCCTACCCGCCAACCTGTGACACTATATGACTTTGAGAGACTGTTGATAACGACAGTTCGTTCGCGCATGCCGGGAAGAGTTGCCGGCGACACATGTTTGAGCCCGTCGTACACTATGTGCTCATAGATCTCATCGCTGAAGAGCAGGCAGTCCCAGCGGATGCAAAGTTCCGCGATGCAACTCAGTTCCTCGCGGGAGAATACCTTGCCCGTCGGATTGTTCGGCGTATTGAGTATCACTGCACGGGTGTGCTCGTTGAAGGCAGCCGCCAACGCTTCGGGGTCGAATGTCCAATTCGGCGCATGGAGCGTCACGAAGCGTGGACGTGCGCCGCAGAGGATGCAATCCGGTCCGTAGTTCTCGTAGAACGGTTCGAAGATAACGACTTCGTCATCCGGATTGAGCGTGGCCAGCATGACGCTAATCATTCCTTCGGTTGCGCCACAGCACACGGTGATCTCAGTCTCCGGGTCGACGACAAGATCGAGCGTTCTTTGCGTTTTGGCGGCGATCGCGTCGCGGAACTCTTTAGCTCCCCAGGTGATGGCATACTGGTTGGTGTCGCCCTGAATTGCCTCGCAGGCGGCGTCCTTCAGCTCGGGGGCAGCCGAGAAGTCGGGAAAACCCTGGGCGAGATTGAGTCCGCCCTCTGGTTGGGACTGCTGAATTAATCTCGTCATTTCGCGTATGACGGACTCAGTAAATCCGCGAGTTCGCTGCGCGGTGCGTTGATCCACCATCTACAAGCCTCCGAAATCGGTGAAGAGACTGAGCTGTCTAGGCTTGAGTTGACCGGTCCAGCGCAGGGAAGGACGGTCGCGCCGAATGGCCTGCACCGACGCACCAGCGGCAGCCGATGATTTGAGAATGCGTTGCACTGTGCGAACCGCCAGCTGCGGTGTGTTGTTTTCCTTGCTCAGATGCGCCAACCACACCTCCGTGCCTGACTCCCGGACATGCTCGGCCAGGATCGTGGCGGCCTGAGTGTTCGAGAGATGACCTGTCGGTCCCGCCACGCGCTTCCGTAAATATGCGGGATAGCGCCCGGTTTGCAGCATCTCAACGTCGTGATTGGCCTCGAGTACTACCAGGTTCGCTGCTCGTACCGCGTCATGCACGTGGGATGTAGACTGCCCGAGATCGGTAGCTATGCAGATTGTGCGCGCGCCTAACTCAATCAAGAACCCAACCTGGCGGACCGAATCGTGCGGGACGGGAAACGATGTGATCTGGACATCTCCAAGCAATACGGGCACACCTAGTTCTAACGGTGTTGCGTGACTGCACTCGTGGAGACCGGCTGCCCGCAGCACCTCGGGATGCGCGTGGATCGCCGCTCGGTACGCTACCGCGAGGTCGCGGGCCGCCAGGCAATGGTCGCGGTGCTCGTGACTTATGAATACCGCCGTGAGATCCTCTAACGCAACGTTTTCAGTGGCCAGGTATGCGCGCAACAGAGGGAGTCGTACGCCTGCTTCGAAGAGTAACGCAACTTTTCCGGTACGCAGCAGGTATGCATTACCGGAACTGCCGCTGGCCAGGGCGCGAAAGGTGAACACGAATCCGCCTGTTGGAGAATAGCTCGATAGTACCAGTCGACGGCGACACCAGCCAACAGGACTTCGCTGGGTACCGTTATGATGAAATCAGGTTTGGCCGGCAGAAGTCGGGCGGTCTGACGCGCGTCGATTCGCCCGGTACCGCGGTTGTCCGCAGTGAACAGAATGTGAGCCGAGAGGCGCGAAGAGGAGCAAGAGATGACCTATGTAATTACGGAGGCGTGCGTCGGCGTCAAGGACGGGTCCTGTGCCGACGTCTGCCCAGTGGAGTGCATCCACACGTTACCCGGTGATGACATGTACTTTATCGATCCCGACGAGTGCATCGACTGCGGCGTGTGCGTTCCTGAATGTCCGGTGGACGCTATTTTCCCTGAGGAAGAGGTGCCGCCGAAATTCGAGCACTTCACCATCCTCAATGCGGAGTACTTCGAGGAACATGGCGACGAATTCCGCTAAGAGCGGCAATTAATACCCTCCGAAGTCTCATCTGACTCGCACGTCGTCTTCACCGACCACCTGGAACTGAGAGAGGTTGTCACGACTTGTTGCTAGCAAGTCGGCGAGGCGCTCTATCTTGGGTTCGACTGTCCCAGCCGGCAAGCGATAGTAGATGACAACCGCACGACTCAAGCTGTACTGTGGATTCTCTCGGGGACAAAGACGTGCATGGCAGTCGATGGTGGGTGGATGAGATAGCATCGTAGACTTAGCCCCGTCCCCACGACGCCAGTGCGCCCAGACCTTCCATAACACTTTCCGTGGATATCAGCACCGAGTCGAGCTGAACTCCCCGGATTCGAACTGCGTATAGTGGCACTCAGCAACCGGTGGAGGGCTGTATGAGTGCTTTGGGCGCGCGTTGTATCTGGCGTGGATTGGTGAAAAAGCGTGGACTGGTCTTGCGTGTGCTGTCGTGAATTCCGCCGACGTTGAGTTGCGTGCCCGTATTGCACATCTTGTTGAATCTGTCCAGGATGACCAGACTCGGTCCCGCGAGCTTTTCCACTACATATGGACCATGATGTGCGTCAAACGGGGCCTTCTCCGGGTAGTCCGTGAGGAGGACACGCACGGAGGGCGACGGATGGTGCTGGAGGAGCCACGCACAGGGCGCTTTCGTATCGTGCAACGGCCGGAGAACCTTGATCCGGACCTTGAGGGGCTTGCTATCCAGGCGCTGGCCCGCATTCTGGGATCGATGAAGGCAGCAAGCTAGGGCGGCTCCTCGCCTATACTCTGGTGGCGCGAGAGGCGCCACCCAATGTCACCCACCATACTGCTGCTCGTCTTTGGGGATCTTGGCGATGCCATCCTCACCGTTCCCGCCATCCGTGCCATCCGGGTCCGTTATCCACAGGCCCGGATTGTCCTGCTGACTAAGCCGCTCGCCGCCTCGTTCATCACCGGTCTGAACCTAGTTGATGATGTGATCATCGTCGAGAAGCACATCTTCGACCAGGTTCGTGGTATGTTTCGACCGCGGGCACTGCTGGCCCTTGCTCGCTTGCTGTGGCGGCTCCGGGAATTACGGCCGGATACCGTGGTGCTGTTTCATCACCTAGTTACGGTCTGGGGAACGCTCAAGTTCGCCCTTCTAGCGCTCTCCAGTGGGGCGCCGCGGCGCGTTGGAATCGACAACGGCCGCGGTTGGTTCTTGACCAATCGAGTTCCTTATCGGGGGTTCGGCGCCCGCCACGAGGCAGAGTACTGGCTCGAGGTGGCATCCCTACTCGACGCTCATGGCCGCCTGACTTTGGCCGCAGCCATCACCGTGGACGAAACCGCGAGCGCCGCGGCGCTTCTGCACGACTGGACTGAAGGGATTCCACTCCTCGCCATTCACCCGGGTACGGGATGGTACGGACCCGGACGCCAGTGGCCGCCGAGCCAGTTTGCACGAGCCCTGCGACTCACGCTTGATGAATGCGCGGTTCGCCTCGTTGTGGTGGGAGCTACCGAGGACCGTGAGGCGGCTACCGAGCTCCTGGCACAACTGCCGGCTGACACCATCGATCTGGTCAACCGTACGACCGTGGGGGAGTTGGCTGCAGTTCTATCGCGCGCCAGTGTTCTGCTTGCCAACGACAGCGGCGTGGGACATCTCGCCGCGGCCGTCGGTATACCCGTCGTCTCCGTTTTCGGTCCATCCAACGATCGGGCATGGAAACCGCTCACGGCCACGGTGGTGGCCGCGGACGTGCCGTGCCGGCCATGCTTTTATCGAGACTTTGAACGGGGCCTTGCCGCCGGATGTGCTACCCGAGAATGTTTGGCCCTGGTTACACCGGTCTCAGTGGCCAACTCACTGCTCGCCGTGTTACGCAAGGGCCGCCATGCCGATTGAACGTGTCGATGTATTAGGGATTCCAGTGGATCTGGCAACGACTCCGCAGGTTCTGCGTGAAGTGCGGAGAGCTGTGGTCGATCAACGCCGGCTCCATATTGTTACCGTAAATGCTGAGTTTGTCGTACATGCCAGGCAGAACCTCGCGTTTCGGCGCGTACTCGAGGACGCTGATCTGGCAACAGCGGACAGTGCAGGCATTCTTTGGGCGCTACGTCGACAAGGGTACTACTTGCACTATCGAGTGGGCGGCTCGGACTTAGTCTGGTCGATGTCGTTGCAGGCCGCGGAGTTCGGGCATCGCATTTTCTTCTTAGGTGGTGGGCCGGGAGTAGCCGAAGCCGCGGCGGGTCAATTGGTCGACACGTTCCCGGAGTTGCAGATTGCGGGCACTCACGCCGGCCGCCCCAACATCGGGGACGAGGCCGCCATAGTACACTTAATCCGTCGGTCGAAAGCCGACCTTTTATTTGTTGCTTTTGGTGCTCCCGAGCAGGATCAGTGGCTCGCCCGCAATCAGTCGCGGACCGGTGCACCGGTAGCGCTCGGCGTGGGAGGCAGCCTCGACTATATCGCGGGTCGAACGCGGCGGGCTCCTGTTTGGATGCGTCAGAATCAGCTTGATTGGCTCTGGCGCCTCACGCAGCAACCATGGCGATGGCGCCGAATGCTGGCCCTTCCTCGATTCGCCTGGCTGGTCTGGCGGGATACGAAGGGGCGGACCACGAAAAGGAAGTATCGATGAATGCAGAGTACGACGCTGATCGCGTGATCGAGGGACTACAGCGCCAGGAGTTGGTGCTCGGTGTTTGGGGTTGCGGCCATATCGGCGCCAGCGCAATGTACCACTTCACTCGACGGGGCATCCGCTGCGTCGGCTACGACAGTGCCCCGGCTCGAGTACGCGAACTTGACCAGGGTCGCTTCCTTACCACCGACATTGTGCCCGCTGCCCATCTTGAGGCGGATGCGAGCCTGGTGACGGCGACGACACGGTGGACCGATCTAAAGCGATTCCGCGTGGCCGTGCACCTGATTGCTGTGCCTACCGAACGCGGAGCTGAGCCGAGTTCCGCGGTTCTCGAAGACATCATGCCGCAAATCTGCGAAGTAATTCGGGATACGGACGTGGGCGGCATCGTGCCGGCCGTTATTGTAGAAAGCACAATTCAACCTACCTGGATTGATACTGTCGTAGTGCCCGCTCTCCATGCCGCCGGTCTGCAGCCCGGAGTAAACGTCCTGGTGGGCGCGGCTCCCCGACGTGATTGGTTTTCGGGCGGTGAGCACACCCTGGAAAACCTGCCGCGTATCGTCGGCGGTAGTAGTACAACAGCAACGCAGTTACTGATCGCCCTCTACAGTCTTGTCTGCGACGAAGTAGTTCCGGCACGTGACGCCTACCACGCGGCGTTCACCAAGGTCATCGAGAATCTCATGCGCTTTCAAGGCATGGCTCTCGCAAATTCGTTGTCGCTTGCATTTCCGCAGTACGACATGACGCACGTGCTCAGCCTTGCCAGCACCAAGTGGAATATTCCGTACTATCATCCGTCGATGGGCATCGGGGGTCACTGCATCCCGTTGGCGCCGCGGTACGCGTTGGCTGAAGGCGGCCCCGATAATGCGTACCTGGAGCCTGTGCGACATGCGGTTGATTTCAACGACGACTATTTTTCGCGTCTCTACCACACGCGGCTGCGGGAGTTACTTCAGGATTGCCGGTCGGTGGTAGTTCTCGGCCTGGCCTACACTCCTGATGCCAAGATGCACAAACTGTCGCCGGCGCTTGATGCCCTGCGCTGTCTGAAAGACACGCCGCGCCTCCGGATCCACGATCCATACTATACGTCCGAGGACATCGAAAATATCTGTCAGGTCCAGACAATTTCGTTTCCCGACGATCTCCAGGACTACGACGGCATCGTGTTAGTGACGCCGCATACGGCCTACAAAGAAGCAGTCGTCGAAGATCGCATTCGCTCCGGCACAGTAATCATCGATAATTTTGGCGCTTGGCGCTCGCGGCAATTCGTTCCGGGTGTCCGCTACCACGAGATCGGCCGTCGGTTCGCCGAGGATGGCCGCGGTGAGATTACTCATCCGGAACCCGCTTCTGCGACGACTGGCTGAGAGGAGGGACGACTGCTCACCATATCGTCGTCGTCCCCGCTGGCTTGGCTTCTGCCGCTGGGAATCGGATTTCTCTCCGCTCTTGTCCTCACGCCGCTTGCACGCTGGCTAGCGGTTCGCATTGGCAATGTTGATCACCCTGCCGGACTGAAAATCCACAAGCACGTTACGCCGCTAATGGGCGGCGTCGCGGTCTACTCCGCTTTTGCCCTAACGTCGCTCGTGTTTTTACCCCTCAGCCCGCCGGTGCGAGGCGTCTTGTTGGGCGGCCTCTGCGCCGTGGTCGTCGGCATAGTCGATGAACTCCTGACGTTGCCGCCGCTTCTGCATCTCATTGGGCAGATCGGCGCTGCCATTGTCGCCATGGCGACGGGTCTCGGTGTGCTATCTACCATCAGTAACCCATTTGGCGGTCTTACACAGCCCGGTTTCACGCTGCCCCTGGCCCTCGGACTCTTGGTGACCATCTTTTGGTTGGTAGCTATGATGAACACTGTGAATTTACTTGATGGTTTGGATGGATTGGCCAGCGGGGTGGCGGCGATTACCGCCCTTCTCCTCGTGGCCTGGGCATTGGAGCGCAACCACTTTTCGGTGCCCGACATGGCACACCACGAAGACCTTATCCTGCCCATCATCCTGGCCGGCGCGCTGTTTGGCTTTTTGCCGTACAACTTCTACCGGGCGAGTATCTTTCTGGGGGACTCGGGCAGCATGTTTCTCGGTCTAGCGCTCGCCGCGCTCACCATCGTCGGTCCCGCTAAGCTAGGAACCGCCCTCCTCGTCCTCAGCATTCCAGTGCTTGACGTTGCCTGGGCAATAGTCCGCCGGCAATTACAGGGCCGAAGTTTCGCCGGCGGCGACAAGCAGCATGTCTATCATCGGATGTTGGAACTTGGCATGAGCCACTTGGCCACGGTGCTCGTCCTCTATGCATTCGTCCTGGCTCTTGCCGTCCTCGATCTCGCGCTGCACAAGACGGAGAAATTCGTGGCCTTTGTCCTGTTCACCGGGGTGGCTGGAGTCGCACTTGTGGTTTTGGAGCTGCGCTCCACGCGCGCCGGCAGACAAAGCGAGCCTATCGCCGATCAGCCTTCTAGCAGATTAGCGTCTCCGCGCCATTGTCAGACGCCCCACGGTCCACCAGATCACGAGGGCGTAGATATATCCCGCTAGCGCATCGACCACCCAATGCTCTCCTAGGTACACAATGCTGAAGAGAATCCAGGCAACCCAAAGGGCAAAACTCAACCCGACCCGCCTTCCCGCGGCGCACCAGAAGGCGAGCATTTCCAGCAGGGGGAAGGCGGCGTGTTCCGAAGGAAACGCGGCGACGGCGTCTCCGCGGAAGTGGAACAGATAGAAGAAGGGTGTGCCAATCAGGGGTAGCGGATGAGCGTGGATCACGAGTCCGAAGCGATTTACGACGCCGTGGATGCGGCCGAAGGCGCTGGACGCCATCCACGGCGGCGCCGCCGGAAAAACAATAAACGTGATGAATCCGAGGACAAGCAATACGAGGGCCGCCGCGGCAAAACGCAGATAGATGAGGCGATTGATGCGCCAAAGAAAGTAGCCGGCAATGTACAGCTCGGGAATGTGCGCGTTGTAGGCGATGGCCGTGAGCCAATCAAGCGGGCCGACAGCAAGTGTTGGCGCGAGGTGGCGCTGAAGAACTGCCGAAGGCACATTGCCAAAAAACAGCAGTCGTTCCGCATTTAACATAAAGTCTAAGTGCGCGGGCAGAGGCGAGTCGCGCGCGATCGGTCCACTCAAGTTCCACAGAATTAGGCCGGCTAGCAAGAACCACCAATCGCGAGCGAACAGGCGTCCTCGGCGACTGATGAGCGCGGCGGCGAGCGCCGTGAACACAGTCATGAGTTCGACCCCGAGCCGCACATTCAGAACATCGCTGAGCAGCACGATCGCCGTCCAGTAGAGGGCAAGCGTGATCAATTCACGTCGATCGGCGCTTGTCCACTCCGGGAATCTCTTCCCAAAGCCTCTCAAACTCCGCAGGCGCTCAATCTTGGCGGCGCCCAGGGTCATGAGACGACGAAGACGCCCGCGCTGGCCAGAAACCCTCCGTCCACGGCTATGCACTGTCCGGTAATGTATCCCGCCTGCCGTGCCGTTAGGAAGAGGATGAGGTCGGCTACCTCACGGGGCACGCCATACCGCTCCATAGGAATGCGGCGCAGCCATCCATTGCTTTGTTCCGAGGTGAGGTGCGCCGTCGCATCAGTAACTATATATCCCGGCACCACGCAGTTGACGGTAACGTTGTGCTGCGCATACTGTACAGCTAGGTGGCGAGTCAGTCCACTCAGGGCCGATTTCGCCGCGGCGTAATTGGCTTGCCCAGAGTTCCCGATCACCCCCACCACCGATCCCACATTCACCACGCGCCCGTGTCCCCGTTGAGCCATTCGCGCTCCAGCTTCAAGAGCGAGGGCGCGTGGTCCGGCCAAATCGGTCGTCCACGTAGCCATCCAGTCTGATTCAGCCATCTGTACCAGCAGCCGATCCTGAGTGATGCCCGCGTTGTTAACGAGGATGGCGAGCGGACCCAAAGCTTGCTCACAACGGTCCAGCAGGCCAGCCGCGTCTTCAGGGACCGCAATGTCTGCTTGAACGGCAACAGCGCGCCCTCCGCATTCACAAATGCAGCGGACCACCTCTTCGGCCTCGTCGCGTCCACGCCGGTAATTTACCGCGACCGGCACGCCTGCCTCGGCCAGCCCAAGCGCGACCGCCTTGCCGATGCCACGGGAAGCGCCGGTAACGAGGGCGGATCCACTTGGCTCAAATAGGGGCGTGCGCATAGCTCTGCTATTCTAATACAAGACTTGAGTGGCGCCAGAGGGAGAGAGCGATGGCCCTGGGCAGCGAGAGCCCTGACTACACGTTTGACGCGTTTGCGCGTCACGATTTCTACCGAGTGGTGAACGAGCATCTGGTTGATGCGACGTTACAGATTCGCGAGCGCTTGCCGCAGTTACCTATTCATCGCGCCCTCGACCTCGCCTGCGGCACCGGCGCCGTTACTCAACTTCTGGTTGATCGCGTACGCCGGTTTCGGCCCCCGGTTGAGGTAATTGCCGTTGATCCATCGGAATCGGCACTGGAAAAAGCACGTCGTTTGGTGGGCAACGCTGCTGCCTTTGTGCGCGGCACCGCGCAGGCTTTTTCGCAGGTGGCCTCCAACCTCGATGTCATTCTCTTCTGTAACGCCATCCATCTCCTCCCCGACACGGACAAGGACAGCGTGGTGGGACAAGCTCGTCGCGCCCTCAATCCGGACGGTGTCCTTGGCTTCAACACGTCATTCTATGAAGGTTGCTATACTCCCGGTACCGAGCGCTTCTACAAGCTCTGGATGTTGCGCGCACTCCAACTTCTTCGTCAGGAAACCGGCATGAAACCGGACCGCTCGAAAGTCGAGGCGATGCGCTGGCTCACTCCCGACGAGTACCGCGACCTGGTCGAACGCCATGGCTTCGTCATCGAGGACATGCACGCTGAGCAGGCGTTAATGACTTGTCGAAGTTGGCAAGATATCAGCCACTACTCAGAGTTTGCCAGCGGCGCTCTGCCCGGCGTTCCCGTTGATGTCGCCATTCGTGTGCTGCAACGAGCGGTGAAGCAAGCGTACGACGAATTGGGAATATCGGAAATACCGCGCAATTGGCTGCAGGTGGTCGCCCGCGCGGTCTGATGATTCAGGCGTTCCGACATACGGTAGCGCTCCCTCTCTGCCTTGGCGCTTTCTTTCTCTGTTTGTACCTGGTGACTGGAGCGAGCGATCTCCTGCACAATGGCGACACACTGCTGCGCTACCAGACAACTCAAGCACTGGTTGACCATCACCGCCTCTGGATTGACCATCCGCGTTATACCGACTCGCGGGTGGCGCTGGGACGCGGCCATCATCTCTACGCATTTTACGGCCCTGGCCAGACGCTTCTCATGGTTCCACTCTATGTAGCCGGCAAGGTTCTGGCCCATCATCTTGCCCTTCCCTACGACATCACCACGCAATACGCCACACGCTCCCTCGACCTCTTCCTCGGAGCGCTCCTGGCCGTACTCTTCTTTCTCTTGGCGCGCAGCGCCGGGTACGCTGACCGCATAGCCGCATTGCTTACCCTCGTTTTCGGCCTGGCAACCGTCGCTTGGCCCGATGCGCAAAGTGCGCTTGAGCAGACGCAAGTGAATGTATTTTTGCTCCTCGCCGTCTTGGGAATCTGGCAATTTAGGCGCGGCGAGTATGCCAACCGCCGATGGCTTCTATTGGCCGGCACTGGAGTGGGTCTTGCATTTGCCACCCGCTACGATGCCCTGATCTACCTACCGGTACTTGGCCTGGTACTTGCGGCTTTTCGATGGGTTGCCGGCCGTCGAGGAGAGATTGCCGGCGACGCTCTCGCCTTTCTCGCTTCCGTTTCGCCGTGGATAGCACTCGTTGTCCTTTGGAACATCGCTCGCTTTGGTTCACCACTTCGTACCGGGCTGAGCGAACAAACCCTGGGTAATCCGTTTCCTCTGGGGCTGGCGGAATTAACTGTCAGCCCGGGTAAAGGACTCCTCTGGTACGTTCCTCTGCTCCTGCTCCTGCCGTGGGCCGGACGTCGCTTTCTGCAACGGAGCCGAGCACTCGCCGTGCTCTGTTGTGTGCTGGCCCTCGTGCCGCTGCTTTTCTATGCCAACATTCTGTATTGGCACGGCGATCCCGCGTGGGGACCGCGGTATCTGTATGTCGCCGTTCCCTATCTCATATTGCCGCTCGGCGAACTGCTGGTCGCCTGGTCGCGGCTTGCCGCATCGCTCAAGGCGACCGCGGCCGTTCTCCTCATTGCCAGCATTGCTCTCCAGCTTTGTGCGGTCTCCGTCACCCAATGGCGCTTCTGGTATCGACTGCAGGCTTATCGTGAACAGTCAGCGAACGCAAACACATGGACAGGACAGCCATTCCATTGGGGAGATCAGCACTATCACTACTACTGGGATATCCGCCTCTCGCCCATAGTCATCCAGGTTGACAACGTGTATCAAGTGTCGCGCCTTCTCTTGGGCGCGGAGCGATATCAGGAGACCCTCAAGCCCGGGTCGGCCGTCTCCTCCAATACGGCGGACAACTACCCGGTCAACGAATTCAACTTCTGGTGGGCCGATAGCCGTCATCCATTGCTCGGCCCTCATACGCGAGATGTTTTGGCCGCCCTCTTGGTACTAGGCGCCCTCGGCTCGCTGGCCGGTGTTGTGATCGGCGCCGGAGGAGTCTGGGATCGTCAGCCTTTCCGACTGGACGAGGCCCTCCCTGAAATTCGAAGCTCCGCCACGGGCTAGTTTCTCTCTAGTCGTCCCCAGCTCCGCGACGCAAGTCACGCGCGCGGGCCGTGGCGGCCAGAACACCATCGATCACGGCGCCGCGCATCGCCCGCTCTTCCAGCACCTTGACGCCTTCAACTGTGACGCCACCAGGAGTGCAGAGCTCATCCAGGAGTTGAGACGGTCTCTTGTTGGTTGCTTCAACATTGCGTGCCGCGGCCACCACCTGTTCGATGGCGCGGAAGTGCGAAGCTTGGTGGCGCAATCCCACAAGCGAGCCGGCGGTGATAAGAGCATCGAGAAGCACGTACACGGTAGCGGTGGTCGTCGAGCCAAATGTAGTGAATGCGTCCATCTCCTGCTCGGGCAGCACTATCACGTTTTCGCTGATTGTCCCGTACATTCGCGAGACAAGGGCGAGATGCTCCGCCGTGGTCGCTGGATTCAATGCAAGGCCGGTCGTCCCCGCCTTGATCTGTCCAAAGAATGTAGGCATCGCGCGGACAAACGGTGTGGAGGGTGGCAGTCTCTCCTCGTAAAACGTCGAGGGCAGACCGGCGGCAATCGTAGTTACCACTTTGGAAGCGTCGACAACCGGTGCAATTTCGCGCAGCACGGCGTCCATCGCTTGTGGTCGAACACAGAGAACTACAATATCCGCCTCGGCAGCGGCATCGACGTTGCTAGTAGTCGTACCGACAGGACCGACGCGCCGCAACTCGTCGAGGCGATCTTGTCGATAGTGCGCCATGACGATGCTCGCTGGTTCGACCAGCCGGCTGCGAAGCAATCCGGTAACCAGTACTTCCGCCATCACTCCAGCGCCAATGAGCGCGATGCGCTGTTCCTCGAGCATGCCTCCGCCCTTCACAACATCACTCCGGCAATTTGGGTATCGGAGAGAGACCCGTGACTACTCTCTGGGCGGTCGATCAATAATGACCTCGCAAGGTGCGTTCTCAAATACGTACTCCACAGAGCGCGCATACCGCGTGCCGCGTCGGTTTCCCTTGGGCACGTCGCCCATCAAGAGTAGGTCAGCGCCTTTCTCCTCCGCGTACTTCACGATAGTCGGACCTGCTTGCCTTGCCTGTTGAATCCGCTTGTTTATTTTCACGTCGTATCGGTCGGCGATTTTGCCGGCACGGGTAAAGGTCTCGTCGGCCATCTGGCGCTGATCTTCGGAGACGGCCCCGATAGGGAACTGAAGCGGCACTTCTATCACGTACAGCAGGTCCATCCGGGCGCCACGATATCGGGCCATTTGGCTGGCAAGCGCCACCAGACGGTCGGAGAGCACATCGCCCTGTACGGGCACCACAATACGCGCAAAACGGGCAGCCTCGCGCTCGATTCGGCTCACGTACTGCCCGACGTCGCCGACTTTGGGTACATGAAGCATCCACCAGAGAATTGAGCTGATTGTCGTGGCATACGTCACGGCCAGTACAGCCCCCAGAACGGTCACTTCGTCATGAATCACGAAAACTTCGCCTCCAGGCAAGGTAGTCGCGAACACGAACAGCGCCTAACGCGATGAACACGGCGCCGAGCAGGATGAGTGGGAGAACATGCGCGACAAGGCTACGTACGATGATGACGATGCCGACAAGTACGTAGCCCGTACTGACGGCGAGCGAATAGCGGGCGCGTATCGGAGACTTCAGCGCGGGCAAATACGACTCTCTTGTTCGAGCGCCTTCACAATCCAGCGCCGAAGCCTACAGTTGATTGTTCACTTCCGCCGGACTATACCGCTTCACATACGCCCACAGGTTTTGACGTTCTTGGTAACTCAAGGCTTCACTCTTATTCAATCGTCGCAGCATGGAGTTCATATTCGCACGATCGGCGCTGCGCAGATCCCGCCGAGCCAGCATTTGTTTGATGTCGCTGATCTGGCGACCGCTGTCCATATGCACCCCTGCTCCATCATAGTTCCGCACGGCGATAACGTCGCGCCGCATCGGCTCATTGCTGGTCGCGACGCCTACCGACGTGTGCGCGATGGTCGCCTACGCGTTCCTGAACAATGCGGCGCACGAGTGCTACTCTCGGCATCCGCTGTGGACTAAATGGGACAAACGACGGAAGACCCAGGCGCTGCCGATGCACACGGGCGTTATAGCTCTCACCGTTCGACACTGCGGAACGGATCTCCTCAAGCAAGTCGTCGATGGCTAGGCCAAGCGCCTCCGGCACTCCACTCCCGCGGTTCAAGAGAACCAGGTAGTAATCACGAACCGGCGAGGGCTCCGATTGGGCGGACATCTGAGCCACAATCCAATCAGTCAGACGAGCGGTGTGGTCATGCTCCGTCATGTTGTCATCCTTTTGGCCGATAAGCGAAACTCGCGTACGCGGGACTGGAGTCCCGACCAGACCCCTACCCAATGGAGATGAGCGGGCTCTCTTCGGTCTGCTCGATTCTCTGTTCCAACTGCCGGTTTGTCCGTTCCAGATCGTTCAGTTTCCGCTTTTTGTCAACCAGTGTGCCCCGCAACATAGCCTGTTCGAGAATAGAATCTACCTCTCGCACTTGCAGCTCCAGGGCAGCTACTTCGCTGGAGAAACGCTCCGCAAGTTGTCGATTACGTGCCAGCTCAGAACGCCAGACATCAGCGGATGGAAGGGTAGGCGCCACTTGATGCGCAGTGCGCTGGGTTGCCGCTGCTTGCTCATCCAGTTGGTCGGCGTCACGGCGGATGGTATCAGCTTCCGCTTTCATGCGCTGCACGGCATCCTGTCGGACTTCTTTCGTCTTCAATTGGTCGAAGAACCGGCCCACTCCCTGTCGCCCGGCTGCCGCTTTGCCCTGTTCCACAGCCCGCCGAGCCGCGGAAAGAGCCTCACGGAGCTCGACTTCATTGGCGGACCACATATCGACAAGTCGCTGCCAAGCAAATTGATTTGCTTCTCGCCATGCATCCCAAACCGCTTGTCGGTCGGGCGGCATCAGCGAGACACCAGAGTCAAACTCCTCCCGCATTAGGTCGAACGCTTTGCGCAAGCCGCGCAGTCCACGAGGTGTGTTCTCTCGCTCGGCGGTGCTCCGCAGTCCAGCTATGCTTTCCAGCAGAGAACTTTTGCGTTCGGCGGATCGACCGTACGCCTGCTCCTGCGCCTTGTACCCGCGCGAGCCGATGCCGCGCAGCCGGCGCTCCAGATCCAGTTTGGGTTCGAGGCGAATAGCAGGCGCTGTTCGCACTCGCTCCTTTAAGTCTCTAAATTTTGGCCAGAACCCTCGGTAGTTAAATTCTGACAGATCGGGCGACAGGTAGGCAGCCTCCAGGGAGTCAACCTCGACTCCCAAGTCAGCGGCAATTTGGTCGGCCCGAATCTGCCACTCTTGCCAATCTTCCATGTTCTCTCCTGTTAACGCGCGGCTGTCGCCCGAGCAGCATCATTCGCCATGGGCGAACCGCCAGCCTTCTGGGGCTCAGACGCATCGGCCAATTCCCGGTTGGTCAACCCCTGCAAGCTCGCGCCCTAGTGAGAGCGGATGATTAGGCATGGCAGGCGCAGGCGCCTGGACCTTCTGGCGATCTATGCTAGCACGCTGCCACGCCCGCGTCGATCATGTGACAAGAGTGAAACTGGGGTGACCGATGGGACTCGAACCCACAACCACTGGAACCACAATCCAGAGCTCTGCCAATTGAGCTACGATCACCACGACGTCACGACGAAGTAAGCAAACCCGCACGGAGTCACCGCGAGGATTCTATCATATTGAAAAGCATCCGACTGCACTCGGCGAACAACGACTTCCAGCGCATCGAAGTGCTCCGACGCAACCGCCAGAAGCGCCAGCACTACGGTGAATTCTTTGTGGAAGGAGTTCGTCCCATAAACCTCGCGCTCAGGCATGGCTGGGATATTCAAGCTTTCGTGTACTCAAGCGAACGCGGCCTGTCGGACTGGGCCAAGGACATTCTGCGCAATTCCACGGCACGCAAACACTTCGACCTTCCCGATCGACTCGCCGAGCAATTGAGTGGAAAGACGGACGCGTCTGAGCTCATGGCAATTGTCAGGATGCCGGAGGACGATCCGTCGCGCATCCCACGCACCTCGAATCCCTTGGTGGTGGTCTTTGACCGCCCCTCGAGTCCCGGTAATCTGGGATCGCTCATTCGCAGTAGTGACGCGCTCGGAGTGGATGGGCTACTCATCACCGGCCACGGGGCGGATCTCTACGATCCCGAGACCATCAGCGCCAGTCGCGGCTCTCTTTTCGCCTTACCAACTGTACGTGTTGCCGGGCCGCGTGAACTGGACGCCTGTCTTCGACTGCTCCGCCAGACACACACCGGTGTGTCCGTGATCGCCATGGACGAAGAGGCAGATGTCGATATTTGGTCCGCGGACTTGAGTGGCCCAACCGTACTGTTGCTCGGCAATGAGAAGTGGGGATTGAGCGCCGGCATGAAGGAGTTGGCAACGGTCATGACGCGCATCCCAATGGAGGGAGCGGCATCATCCCTGAACGTAGCCGCCGCCGGGTCAATTGCGCTGTACGAGATTCGACGACAACGCAGGGGTCTCGTGTAGTCGACTTGCGCTGTGTGCCAATTGGCTCTAAAGACTCGGGGACACATATCCCTAAAGTTGGCACTTCATCTGGCATTCACAATCATGCCGTGATATGATGCGGCTGTTACCTACGAGGAGATTTGCACCGTGCGAAATCGCTTCCTTCAGTCCGTCGCCGTGGCGGCACTAGTCGGTATCGTGACCTGGACAAATGCCGGAGCAGCTACCAAGACTACTCCAGCAAAAAAGACTCAGCCGGTACATAGGGGTCAGCCGGTGCATAAGAGTCAGCCCGTGCACACGGGCAAACCAGTACGAAAGAGCGCACCGGTATTTCATCTGCCGCAAGGCTGGCCCAAACAAATGATCATCCCTCGCATTGGCGTCAACGCCACGATTGAGGACCTTGCTTTTAACCGCGAAGCCGATGTTCACGCGCCGTACCGCTGGGGCGACGTTGCCTGGTACGATCGCACGGCTAAGCCCGGCGAAGTCGGTCGTTCCACCTTTTTCGGGCACCTCGACTCGACCTGTTGTCCAGCAGTGTTTTACCACTTAGGTGATCTCAAGGCGGGAGACGTTGTCCAAGTCGCCTACAAGAACCACCAGATGGTTAACTTCCGCGTCCTCTGGCAAGGCGTCTATCTCAATGACAAGCTACCGGTGAAGTTTATGTTTGGGCGGACGAGCGAACACGGTCTTACCCTGATTACCTGCACCGGCGTATTTCACCGCGATGGCACTGGGTACGACCACAAGCGGATCATATATGCGCGGCTGATCCTGCCCAACGGCACGCTGGGTTAGCGGGAGGCTGGTGGGCGATACTGGACTCGAACCAGTGACCTCACGGATGTGAACCGTGCGCTCTAACCAACTGAGCTAATCGCCCGCGAATTTAGTCTAGTGTCCCCATGCCGAGGGCCGCAAGGTATGTGTTCTGAGAGTGGTTGTAGGGACGGCTGTTCCATCTGCGTCCGCGTTGGCGACGAGGACCACGATGGCTCGACACGGGTAGTGTGCCCAGCCGCACCCGCGCGGACGGCCCGAGGGTTGAGGAGTAGGCGCTGTTCACGGGTGGGCCAGCGAAGGCGGACGCAGCTAGGAGCCGAGCGTCCCCACCGCAACACGGTACGGATTGAAGAAATGTGCCGGCGTTAATCTACTCGGACAACAGCCGTTCCATGATAAGCGCTCGCAGTCGGGCTGGATCCGCCCTCCCCTTGCTGGCGACCATGGCCTTTCCCACAAGAGCCTGCGCCGCGTTCTGCTTGCCTTTGCGGAAGTCCTCAACGGCTTTCGGATTCGCCGCGCAAATCTCTTCCACGAGCGTCTCAAGGAAGGTCTCATCGCTGATCTGGAGGAGATCGAGCCGAACGGCAACGTCCTTAGCCGGTTCCCCGCTACTGAACATCACCCCGAGAACCGTCTTCGCCGCTGTGCTGCTCAGCTTCCGCTCGTAAACAAGGCGCAACAAGCCAGCCAGTGAGTCCGCGGTCAGCGCGGTCGCAGTGCCGGCATTCTCGTTGCGCAGCCGGAGCACCTCACCCGTTATCCAATTCGCGGCGTCGACCGCGCTTACTCCCGGTCGGGCGGCGAGGACAGATTCGAAGTAGTCGGCAAGCGCGATGTCGCCGGTGAGCACGCCGGCGACCGCGGGTGACAACTCGAAATCGCGCTCCAGGCGCTCGCGGCGCCGCTCGGGTAATTCCGTTAGCGTCTGCCGGAGGCTTTCGACAAGTGCGACGCCAAGTACGAGCGGCGGCAAATCGGGCTCGGGAAAGTAGCGGTAGTCATGAGCGTACTCTTTGCTGCGCTGTCCGACCGTGACCTCGTCGCGCTCCGACCAACCACGTGTTTCCTGCCCAATCACCTCTCCGCGTTCCTCTAGGGAACGTTGACGCTGCACCTCAAAGTGTAGCGACCGTTCCACTGCTCGAAAGCTGTTCAAGTTTTTGATCTCGACCTTGGTGCCAAAGGATCCATCCGGCTGGCGCAGCGACACGTTTACGTCGGCGCGCAAGCTACCTTCCTGCAGATTGCCGTCCGAAACACCCAGGTACATCAACACACGGCGAAGGGCCACGAAGTAGTCGCGCGCCGACTCCGGGCTGTCCAATTCCGGTTCGCTCACAATTTCCATGAGCGGAACGCCGGAACGGTTGTAGTCCACGAGGCTGACGTCGTGGCCGTCAACAGAGGAATGAATGGACTTTCCCGTGTCCTCCTCAAGATGGACTCGGACAATGCCGCACCGCTTGACTTCACCTCCGCTGGCGAATTGGAGCCAGCCACCGCTGCCAATTGGCTGGTCGTACTGGGTAATCTGATACCCCTTGGGTAGATCAGGATAGGCGTAGTTTTTCCGGTCGAATTTGCTGTGATTCGCCACGGCGCAATTCAGCGCCAGAGCGCTGCGAATCGTGTCCTCAACCGCCTGGCGGTTGATAACCGGTAATGCACCCGGCATACCGGCGCAGACGGCACAGACACGCGTATTCGGCGCGGCACCGGCATAATCCGCGGCACAGCGACAGAACATTTTGCTCCGTGTGAGGAGTTGCGCATGCACTTCCAGGCCAATTACCACGCCGTAGTCTTTGGACGCCGTCACGAGTTGTCTCCCATTGAAGGGCGGCATAGGTGAAAGTCCGTCTGACACTCGAAGGCGTGAGCCAGGCGTAGAATCGTTTCCTCGTCGAATGGCTTTCCCAACAGTTGCAACCCGATGGGGCGCCCCTCATGGAAACCAGCGGGAATGGAAATCGCGCAGATGCCGGCGATGTTCGCCGGGACGGTATAGACATCGGAGAGATACATTGCCAATGGATCGTTCGACTTCTCGCCCAAGCCGAACGCTACGTTCGGGGTGGTTGGCGCGATCAACGCATCCACCTCGGCAAACGCACGATCGAAGTCTTGTCGCACCAGCGTGCGCACTCGCTGCGCCTTCACATAATATGCGTCGTAGTAGCCGGCGGAAAGAACATA
>JBPCKK010000038.1:0-8456 GCA_051004335.1 Chloroflexota bacterium | reverse complement strand
GGTCACATTCGGATCGTCCGTCACGAGCGGCAGCCCAGGCAGGTGAATGTGCCCGTGTTGGACAAAGTAGTCGATAAAAGATTGACGAATCTCGTCAGCGTTCAAGAAGGCAAACTCCACGGCGACTCGGTGGCACGGGCAGATTCTAGCAGACCGCTTGGCATGCCGGAGTCCGGTGATAGACGAGGAGTGGTTAGCGCGAAGCGCGGGAGGAAGTTGAACTGGCCGCCTGTTGCTGCGTTGCCTGCAACTGCTCACGCATTCGTTTTTCGGTGGCGGCTCCCTCGCGGCGGCCCTCGGCCAGCGCGGCCTGGAAGCGGTCGCGGAGAATGTGCCATCGATCGATGGCTACTTGGTTCACGTTGCTGACCGTAACGTCACTGATTCCGGTTGATTGCCCATCCGGTTCAGAGAGCAGCCAGGCAGCAGTCGCGGCTGCCCCCACTGCCAGGCCGAGTACCAGACCAACGGTCATCCCCATGCCGCACCTCCACAATCGTATGCTCTAGTGTGCCATACGCCCGGCGGCGGTTATATTGACAGCTGCTTGCCGCAGGGCGGCTACCGCTTTCGTCGCACCGAGAGGTGACCGGTACACCGAGGTGCCGGCCACCAACACGCGAGCACCGGCACGCACGACCAAGCCGGCCGTGGCTACCGAAATACCGCCATCCACTTCGATTTCGGTGTCCAGTCCGCGTCGTTCGATCTCCCGACGGACTGTCTCTATCTTAGGAATCATCGCCCCGATGAACTCCTGCCCCCCGAATCCCGGAGATATGGTCATGATAAGCACCAAGTCGGCCAGATCAAGCACCTCCTGCACGGCAGTCAAGGGAGTCGCGGGGTTGATGGCAACGCCGGCACGTTTGCCATGCTGGTGGATCTGCTCAAGCGTGCGATAGAGATGCGGTGATACCTCGGCGTGTACCGTGATCAGGTCGGCACCGGCCTCCGCAAATTCAGGCACGTAGCGTTCCGGCTCCACGATCATGAGGTGAGTCTCGAGAAACATGCGCGTGGCGCCGCGAACTGCCGACACAATTGGTATTCCGAGTGTGATATTGGGCACGAAGCGCCCATCCATGACATCGAGATGAAGGCGGTCGGCCCCCGCCTCTTCCGCTTGACGAACAGTGCGATCCAGGTGCAAAAAGTCACCCGCCAGGACTGAAGGCGCGATCTGCACCGCGATCCCGCGGGACGACTCAGTCATCCAGGTGGGACCTGAGCCGCTGCCTCGTTGTCCAGAAGCCAGATGAGATCACCATCCAGGGGACGCACTCCAGACGCCGGGAGATCGGCATCCCGTGCCAGAACTTGTTGCACTCGTCCGGCCTTCTCAGCGCCCTGAGCGAGAAAGATGATAGTACGCGCCGCATTGATCAGTCGATAGGTGAAGGTGATGCGCCAAACGTTGGACTGGGGCAGAAAGTTGGGCGCCACCAGGCGCTCATAGTCCGTGAGCGCGTCTGTATTGGGGAACAGCGACGCGGTATGACCATCCGGTCCCAGGCCGAGGAGAATCAAGTCGAAACGCGGGACGTCCGTCTCGCTCACGGCAAATACGCGACGCATGCCTTGTTCGTAGAGCGCCGCCGACTCATCGGGAGTTATCTCGAGGGTGGATACTTGGTGCACAAAGCGTTCGGGAATCGGCACGTGGTCGAGCAAGGCTTCCCGCGCCATGTGAAAATTGCTCTCCGCCGAATCGGGTGGGACAAAGCGTTCGTCGGAGAAGAACAATTGTACCCGGCCCCAGTCCACCGTCTCGCGCAACTCGGGACCGGCTAGCGCTTCATAGGTGGCTCGCGGTGTGCCGCCACCCGAAAGCGCGACATAAAAGACATCGCGGTCGGCAATGGACTTTTGGGCGATCTCGACGAAGCGCCCCGCCGCCGCTCCGGCCAGTGCAGCCGAGTCGGCGACTGTAATCACCGCGGCATCATCGATGGTTCGCTCGTTCATGTCGATCTCCAAACCTCTCGGCCCGCCAGCCGGCTGGCCACGTGAACTACCGTGCCGTACAGACTGTCGTTTCCGGTAACTGCCAATTCGTCCGCTAGCAACTCTTCGTCGCTGTGAGTTAGGAGTGGAACTACCCTGGTCGACTCGGTATCGCCGGCAATTTCCACGCAGACATGGACCGTCTGCAAATCGTCAGCTCGCGTCACAATAAAGCGCGTCTCCGGCTTGCCAGGCGCGTGCGCAATGATTTCCAGGCCCATAAAGTGCGAGGTCGCGGCACTCCCATGATCGACAAAAACAACATCAACTGGAATCAGGCGCTCGCGCTGCAGCAATGTGAAGGTCACGTTTTGATTGACTGCGCGGTCGATTGTCGTCTCCGGTTCCCAATCCAGACACGAAGACACCCAACCCAGCAGGAGGAGAACACCGGCGGTCACCCGCGAGGTTTCCGCTTTGCCGGCGCCAAATTCAAGGCGTAACGACTGGATTCCGTCGACATAGGGACGCATCTCCTGCGAGTCGAAGAACTGCGCCATCACTTCTCTCCAAGGGGTGAGGCGCGCCCACGTGAAGTCATTCACGCTATGCCGTCCGGCGCAGAGATTGGCAAGGTCGGCCAGGCCGTCTCCCGGCGCCTCGAACTCCGCCGAGTCAACCACCAGCCGATCCGCGGCGCTGACCAGACGATGGAACATGCGGTGACCAAAGAGCGGCTGTCCCGGCCACCAGAGATAGGTGGGCAACTCGGCGATCTTGAGCGGGAGGACAACACTCGCCAGATGGTCGGCCGCTCGTCCTCGCACGGTGAGCAGTACCTGTTCGCGGCATTTTGGGGCGTGGTGCTCACCCAGACCAAATCCAACTGTGACGTCGGCATCGATAGCGGAGCACGATTGAAAGCGGTCGGCCACCAGGATGACGGTACGTGATGGGTGCGCCTGCTTCAAGGCATTCAAGCGATCAACTATGCGGTCGGCCTCAGCTCGATCCGCAGTGTACACCACGAGATTGAATATCTGGGTGCGCACGGGGTGGACGTGCTGGTGGCGTGCGGCCATTTCCTTCCAAAGGCCGCTCAGCTTGCGATCGAGTGTGCTCACGTCCACATCCGAGCCATGCCAGGAAAGAGAATCGTTCATAGCAGTGTTCATACCTTGCGCCACTGGCAGCCACTATGCTCGGCCAAGTGCACTGCCGCATCGGGTCCCCAGGCGCCGGCCTCGTAGTTAGGAAAATCTCGCGCCGCCTGATTCCGCCAGGCATCTAGGATGGGCGTAATGATCGACCATTCGGCCTCAACCTCGTCACGCCGGGTGAAGAGCGTGGAGTCGCCCAGCATCACATCGAGCAGCAGACGCTCGTACGCATCCGCCGATTGCCGGACAAAGGACGAGCCGTAAAGAAACTCCATATGCACCGGCTGAATTTGGATTCCCTGGCCCGGTACCTTGGCATTAAACCGCACAGACATGCCCTCGTCCGGTTGGATGTGCATCGCCAAGACATTTGCATCCATACTGCCGGCATCGAGGTGGGCAAACAGGCCGAGCGGGGGCCGTTTAAACGTAATCGCGATCTCGGTCTCCCGTTTGGGTAAACGCTTGCCGGTACGCAGAAAGAAGGGCACCCCCGCCCAGCGCCAGCTATCGATCTGGAGCTTGAGAGCCACGTACGTCTCCGTAGCCGAGTCGGCGGCCACGTCGGCTTCGGACCGGTATCCCTTCACTTCCTGACCGCCGACCCAGCCCGGGCCATATTGGCCCCGTATCACATCCCGAGCTATATCCTCCGGCGAGAGAGGATCCACGGCGCGTAATATCTTGACTTTTTCGTCATGGATGCTGTCGGCGGCGAGACTGACCGGAGGCTCCATGGCGGTGAGAGTTACAAGCTGCAGCATGTGGCTCTGCACCATGTCGCGCAGTGCTCCGGCGGTCTCGTAGTAGCCGCCGCGGCGATCGATGCCCAACTCCTCCGCCACAGTTATCTGAACATTGTCAACGTAGTTCCGATTCCAGATGGGTTCGAAGAATCCGTTACCAAAGCGGAACACTAGGATATTCTGGACGGTCTCCTTGCCGAGATAGTGATCAATCCGGTAGACCTGCTCCTCTTTGAAGTCGTGGAGCAGATCCTTGTTGAGGACCTGGGCGCTGTGGAGATCTCGTCCGAAGGGCTTCTCGATAACAATGCGGGTCCAGTTCTTCCCGGTCGCATGCGGCGTGATCAGCCCGGCCTTCTTGAGGTTGTCCGCGACCACCGAAAACACTGCCGGAGGGATAGCCAGATAGAAGATCCGATTGCCCTGCGTGCCGCGCGTCTCATCCACCTGTTTGAGACACTCGCCCAGTTGGCGATAGCACTCTAGATCACCGAAGTCCGCCGGCTGAAAGAAGAGTCCCTCGGCAAAGCTGTCCCACACTTTCGGGTCGATGGGCGCAAAGCGCGAGAACTCATTGACCGACTCACGCATATCAGCCCGGAAGTCCTCATGACCCTGGACGGGCCGCGCAAAGCCAATGACCGAAAACCCGTTGGGCAATGAATGGTCGACTGCGAGGTTGTATAGGGAGGGAAGCAGCTTTCGGTGCGCGAGATCCCCGGTCGCGCCAACGATGACCATGGTGCAGGGCTCGGGCGTGTGCTGCAAGCGTATTCCAGTACGCAGCGGATTCTCCTGTAGAACCGTGGCCATGCTTACTCTCCCGCGGCCTTCCCCAGCACTTTCAGGGCATGCTTCACCACGTTCTCGACGGTCAAACCCATGTGTTCGGCAATCGTTTTGTACGGCGCGGACGCGCCAAAATGATCGATGCCGATAGAGTAACCGGCGTCCCCCACCCAACGACACCACCCCATTGTGGCCCCCGCCTCAACTGAAACACGCGCCTTGACCTCCGGCGGCAAGACCTGACGGCGGTACTCCTCCGGCTGTTGTTCGAAGAGCTCCCAACTGGGAAAGCTCACCACACGCGCCTGGATGTTCTGCTTGGCCAGCTCTTCGGCAGCGCCAACACAGAGCGCGACCTCCGAACCGGTGCCGATGAGAATGATATCCGGATTCCCACCAGGAGTATCCTGGAGGACAAAGGCGCCCCGGCCAACACCGCCCTGGGCCTGCGAACGGTCAAGAACCGGTATCGTTTGGCGGGACAGAATGATGGCGACAGGCATTCGCCAATGCTCCATGATCCAGCGCCAGGCATCCACTGTTTCATTGGCATCGCCCGGACGAATCGTGATCAGGTTCGGGGTGGCCCGTAGCATGGCCAGCTGCTCCACGGGTTGGTGGGTAGGACCGTCCTCGCCGAGCAAGACACTGTCATGGGTGTAGAGGAAAATCGACGGAATTTCCATCACCGCGGCGAGACGCACAGCGGGCTTCTGGTAATCCGTGAAGTTGAAGAATGTGGCGCCGAAGGCGCGCAGAAAGCCGTTGGTCATGATTCCGTTCACTATGCCGCCCATGGCATGTTCGCGCACACCAAAGTGAATGTTGCGACCGCCATAGTTGCCTGGCTCGAAATCCCCAAAGCCTATGAGGTTGTTCTCCGTGGAAGGCGTGAGATCGGCGTCCCCACCCATGAAGTACGGTACGTTTTTGGCTATTACATTCATTGCCTTGCCGCCGGCTACACGCGTGGCCACGCCCTTAGGATCTGGATCGTAGTGCGGCATGTCGCGATCCCAATGCTCGGGCAAGGACCAATTCTTGGCGAGTTCCCACTCACGGGCGAGCTCGGGGAACTGTTCGGACCAGCGCTGGAAGAGCGAATTCCACTCCTCTTCCTCGTGTTGACCACGCGGAATCGCCTGACGGAACTGGTCAAGCGCTTCATCGGGCACATAGAACGTTTTGTCGGCGGGCCAGCCCAGCGCTTCCTTGGTCTTGCGCACGCCGTCCTCACCCAGGGGCGAACCATGCGACTTATACGATCCGGCCAGCGGACTCATATATCCGATAGTCGTGTGGACGGCGATGATCGAGGGTCGTTCGGTCTCGCGTTGGGCATTACGAATGGCGTCAAGAATGGCATCGGTATCCGTCCCGTCCTCCACGCGCTGGGTGTGCCAAGCGTAGGCGCCGAATCGTTCCATGACATTCTCGGTGAACGTCACATCGGACGGACCGGAAAGCTGCACCTTGTTGGCGTCGTACAGGTAAATCAGTTTGCCCAGCTTGAGATGTCCGGCTAGCGAGGCTGCTTCGCTGGAGACCCCTTCCTGCAAGTCTCCGTCGCTGCAGATGCAATAGATAAAGTGGTCCACTATGTTGTAGCCAGGCCGGTTAAAGTGCGCGCCGAGGAACGCTTCGGCGACGCCCATGCCCACGGCATTGGCAAACCCCTGGCCGAGTGGGCCGGTGGTCGTCTCCACACCCTTCGTATGCCGGTATTCCGGATGCCCCGGCGTTCGGGAACCCCATTGCCGAAACTGCTTGATGTCGTCGAGCGACAGATCATATCCGGTGAGATAGAGCAGTGAGTAGAGCAGCATGGAGGCGTGGCCGGCGGAGAGGACGAACCGATCGCGGTTGGGCCAGTCCGGATTGCGTGGATTGAAGCGCATGATCTGGGTGAACAAGGCGTACCCCATGGGCGCCATACCCAGCGGAGCACCGGGGTGCCCGGAATTCGCCTTCTGCACGGCGTCAATGGAGAGCGTCCGAATCGTGTTGATCATCTGATCGCGCAGGCGCTCATCGACCTTCGTATGGGTATCAGTTGTTGTTGCCATCGCTTTCCTCTCTTCGCTATGCCCTGAACAAGCTAAACGTCGCCGCTCCCCAAGCCTACTCGGTCAATTTCTGGTGAAGTCGCTGTTGGCGCTCCAATGCCGAGCGATAGATGCGGGTGTGTTCGGCGACAGGATCAAACCGTTCGCCGAGCGGCACAGGAGCGGCACCAATACTGGAAATACTCCCCATCGCCTCCAAAGCGAGCAGAGCAACGCCGCGGCTGGATGCCTCGCTTACCGCTGAGGCGGTGATAGACTCCCCCAAAACATCAGTCATCATTTGCATCCACACGGGCGAATGGATAAGCCCGGCCCCACTCCCGATAATACCGTGGACCGCCGCGATGGTATGCCGCAATATGGTGTAGACAAGGCCAAAGCGATAGGTAATTCCTTCCAGTGTGGCGCGTACTATGTCCTCCCGAGTGGTATGAAGCGTTGGTCCGACAATGGCCGCCCGCGCACTCGGGTTCCACTCAGGACTGCGCTCGCCGGCTAGAAACGGCAGGACGGTCAATCCATGAGCATCCGGTTGCATACGGAGCAAGTCGCGTTCCAGGGCATCGACATCCTCGATACCCAGCGTTTGCATGAGCCAAGCCCAGACATTGCCTCCGGCCGAGAGCGCGCCGCCCTGGACAAAACGCCGTGCATCCATCCGATACGTCCAGAGACCTCGGGGAATCTCCACGTGCTCTGCTTCGCGTACGATGCGCAAAGCACCCGACGTGCCCGCCATAACCACCACCCACTCAGCGCACGATCCTCCGCTGCCCACGTTGTTGGCGGCGCCGTCACCGATAGGCAGATACCAGGGTATGCCCGTCAATCCGGGCCAACGTGCGCGATACGTCGCCACCAGATCCCGCCGCCCGTCCGAAAAATCGCGCAGCGGGGAGAGTTGATCTTCCTCAAGCGGAAGCGCGGACAGTACCTTCGGATCCCAGCGGCAGGCGTTTTGATCGAAGAGTCCGGTGCCCGAGGCCATCGAAATACTTACCCAGCGGGCGCCGAACAGGTGAAGATAGAGGTACTCAGCGAAGGACATCCAGTAGCGCACTCGGCTGAACAACTCAGCTTCGGTTTGCGCGAGCCAGACGAACTTTGCCGGCCAATAGCTTGAATGAAGTTCGGCGCCGGTCCGCGAGTGCACCGCTCGACCGTCCAGTTTCCGCCGCAACTCGCTGGCCGCCGCGCTGCTCCGCGTATCGGCCCAGGTATAAATCGGCGTGAGGGCGTTGCCCTCGGTATCGGTTCCCATGAGACTATGCCAGAATGTGTCGCAGGCAACCGCGCCGATCTTCCTACCCGCTCGCACGACCGCCGCGGAAATATCGTCGATACAGGCGACAGTCAGGTCGAAGAGCACGCCGGCGTCCGCGGTCACCCCGCCATCAGCTGTCGTTTCCACGGCATACGGTCGGTGAACTTCCCATCCTGACACCCGACGACCGTTGCGATCGTATACCAATGCGCGTATCGATGATGTACCGGCATCGAGCGCGAGAACGAGTGGCTCCTCGGCATCACGGGGAGAGACGCTATCCGAGACGTTCACCGTTGCTGTTTGCGGCTCAGTGGTCACCCCTATACTGTACGAGGTGGGCTAAGGATGGGCAGCGCAGAACAGAAAAAAGCGGCAGCGCGGTACGCTGCCGCTCTCGTGCGGGACGACATGATTGTCGGCCTGGGCAGTGGGACTACCTCCGAACGCGCGGTGCATGCTCTCGGCACGCGTTATCGCGACG
>JBPCKK010000037.1:0-6019 GCA_051004335.1 Chloroflexota bacterium | reverse complement strand
GAGCAATGTGTTCGGCAGCCACGAGCAGGTCGGCTCCCTGATCATGGACTCCAATGACCTGGAACGTGAAAAGGGGATCACGATCCTTGCTAAAAACACCGCCGTGTACTACCAGGGCACCAAAATCAACATCATTGATACCCCCGGCCACGCCGACTTTGGCGGGGAAGTCGAGCGGGTACTCAACATGGCGGACGGCTGTCTTCTGCTGATTGACGCGGTTGAAGGGCCGATGCCGCAAACGCGGTTTGTGTTGCGCAAGGCCTTCGAACTCGGCCTCAAGCCCATCGTCGTAATCAATAAGATCGACCGTCCGAATGCGCGTATCGACTATGTCTTGAAAGAAACCCACGATCTGTTCCTCGATCTGGCGCAGGATGCCGATCAACTGGACTTCCCCGTGCTGTACTCGGTCGCCAAGCAAGGCATTGCCAGCACGCAAGCTGACGTGCCCGGTACTGATTTATTGCCACTCTTTCAAGCAATTGTGGAGACGGTACCGGCGCCGGCAATTGGCGAGGGACCGCTGCAAATGCTGGTAACAACTCTGGGCTACGATTCCTATCGGGGGCGGATCGCTATCGGCCGAATCACCCGTGGCGAGGCCCGGCCGAATGATCCGATCGTGGTCATTGGTCGCCATGGATCGGTACGAACGGCGCGCATCACTACTGCATATACCTTCAAGGGATTGCAACAAGTACCCGTAGACGTGGCGTCGGCTGGAGATATCGTTGCGCTCACCGGGATCGAGGACGCCTCAATTGGTGAGACGGTGGCCGCCGCGTCCTGTCCCGAGGCACTGCCGAGCATTGAAGTCGAAGAGCCCACGGTACGGATGACAGTGGGCGTGAATACGTCACCCTTTGCCGGACGCGAGGGCAAACTGGGAACCTCGCGACAGATACGCGAGCGGCTGTACCGGGAGCTCCAGACCAATGTGGCGCTTCGGGTCGATGACACGGATCGCGCTGATGCATTTCTCGTCTCCGGTCGCGGGGAACTACATCTGGCCATTCTGGTGGAACAGATGCGCCGTGAAGGGTACGAATTCGAGGTCTCACGGCCGGAAGTCATCACCCATGAGATCGATGGGAGAATCACCGAGCCTTTTGAGCAGGTAATCATCGACACGATCGATGACCATATGGGGTTTGTCACTCAGGCGATTGCGGCGCGTCACGGAACAATGACGAACATCGTCGCCGATGACAACGGTCATGTACGACTGGAATACACCATGCCGACGCGAGGGCTTATTGGGTTTCGCAGCGAATTTCTCACGGCCACGCGGGGAACCGGCCTCATGGCCAGCATCCTCCTCGGGTACCGGCCATGGGCCGGCGACATGGTGAGCTACCGGATGGGTCCGCTGATCGCGCTGGAGCAGGGTGAGGCCAAAGCGTACGGTCTGGCCGGCGCGCAGAATCGCGGCATCACGTTCGTCGAACCGAGCACCCCGGTGTATGGCGGCATGATTGTCGGCCTCAACTCCCGTGGCGATGAGATCGTGATCAACGTCTGCAAAGAGAAGCAGAAAACCAGCATGCGCGCGGCAACTGCCGAAGTGTTGGTCCGGTTGACGCCGGCGACACTCTTGAGCCTGGAGCAGTCACTCGAGTTCATCGAGGATGACGAACTCGTCGAGGTGACGCCGCGGAGTGTCCGTCTACGCAAGCGCATTCTGGATCACGACCTGCGTCGCAAACGTTCATAGGAGCGACCGCTGCCGCATGACCTCGAAGCCGATAACCGCGGCTACGGCGGCCGTTCCCAGTTCAGCCGCCGACCCGCGCGCATAGGGAACGTGGAGCCGAATATCCGCCTGGCGTAAGAACGACCGGGTGATTCCCCGTTGCTCACCACCAATGAGTAAGAAGAGGGGCTGCGTGAGGTCCGCTTCGTAAATGGACACCGCGTTTTCCCGACTGGCGCAGGCGATTGTCAGTCCGCGGGGCGAACACGCCGCCGCGGCATCAGACGCGGTTTCCGCCACCGCGATCGGCAGCAATTCTGAGGCGCCGGCGGACGCGCGGGCAACAATGCCGGCGGCCGACAGCCAATTGCGCGGCCGAACCACCAACCCGTCCACACCGGCCGCGTAGAGGGAGCGCACCGCGCTGCCGAAGTTGTAGGGATCTTCCACGCCGTCGATCATTACGGTGAACGACGGTCCGGGTGTGTCCAGAAGCTCATCCACGCTCAGAAAACGCCGAGGTCCGACCATCGCCAGCACCCCTCCGTGTCGAGACCCTTGCGCCCGCCGGTCGATCTCTGAGCGTTCCTCGCGGATGACGGTGACTCCCGCTGCCTGTGCCGCACGCTGGATCGGCACGGATTCTTGCTCATCACGGTCGCTTGCTAGATAGATGGCGTGCACCGACCGGCTGCGCCCGCGCAGTGCGGCAAGGACCGAGATACGTCCTTCCAGCAAGCTTTCTCGTGGAGATGAGGTTCCCTCGTCGTCATGTGGATCTGTCATGGCGCGTCATTGTATGGTGCGGCTGGGTGACATATATTGAAAATACGAGGGCAGACAGGTGTGCATTTAGGAGACGATGACGAGAACCGTGTTTAATCTGAATGTTACGCTGAGGGCGCGCCCCGACCATCGTTGGATGTGGTTGCGGGACGGGAGAGGCGCACATGGTCACGTCGGAGCAATCGAGAAAACTGATCGCCGGCGCCAAGTCCGTACTGGCGGCCAACGACCTCGGCTGTTCGACCAAGCCGGCGCCGGATTTATACCCCCATCAGTGGGACTGGGATTCGTGCTTTATCGCCATCGGGATCGCTCGGTATGACCCTCAGCGAGCCGCTGAAGAGATCCGCTCGCTGCTCAGGGGCCAGTGGCGCAGCGGCATGATTCCACAAATTGTCTTCAATCCGCACGCCACCGGCTATTTCCCCGGGCCTGATGTGTGGCAAAGCCAGCTCTCATCGGATGCGCCTCGCCACGTGCAAACATCGGGCATAACGCAGCCACCGGTGTTGGCGACGGCGGTTCGCGTCATAGCCAACCGCGCCCAGGGTCAGCCCTGGCTCGACGCGTTTCTGCACGAAGTGTACCCCAAGATTCTTCTCTACCATCGATTCCTGTACGAGCAGCGCGACCCGGACGGAACAGGTCTCATCGTGGTGGTGCACCCGTGGGAATCTGGATTGGACAATTCGCCGCCGTATCTCGATGCTGGCGAGCGAGTCCAGCTTACTTACCAACCGAAGTATGAGCGTCTCGATCTCCTGCATGTTTCCGCGAAGAACCGGCCAACGAACAAGAACTACGATCTGTTCGTCTGGCTGCTTGAGCAGATGCGTGCCGTCAAGTGGGATCAACGCCGGTATCTGGAACACGCGGCCCTGCAAGTTGAGGACGTGCTCTTTAATTCCATCTTGTGCCGTGCCAATCTCGATCTGGCGGCGATCGCAAGTTCAATCGGGGAGGACCGCACGGCGGCCAACACCTGGTTCGAGCAGACCAGTGGCGCTATCAACGCCTATCTCTGGGATGAGACGGACGGAACCTATTACAGCCGCGATCGGGTGGCCGGACACCTGCTAAAAGATGACACCATCGCCGCGTTTCACACGCTCTATGGCCAGGTGGCTCCTCCCGAACGAGCCGGGAGGCTGATCGACGCACATTTGCTCGATCCCGCTGCCTATTGGCCGAAGGCCGGCTACCCTGTGCCGACAACCGCGATGAACTCACCGTATTTCAATCCGGAGAACTACTGGCTCGGTCCTGTTTGGGTCAACACGAACTGGATGCTCATGCGCGGACTACACGAGTACGGATGCGAGGATCTGGCCGAGGATATTCGCGACAAAACGCTGGGCTTGGTGGAGCGGTCAGGCTACCGCGAGTACTTCAATCCCCTCACCGGCGAGGGCTACGGCACCCAGAGCTTCGGCTGGACTGCCGCACTGACGCTTGACCTTCTGGCGCCCACCGACGCCCAGTGACGGCGCAACACGCCGCCGGCAACTCCCCCTAATCCGCCATTTCAACGTTGTACAGGGCATACGTGTTCTTCCCCTGCCTCTTGGCGCGATGCATGGCCTCGTCCGCGGCCTGAAGCAAAACTTGAAGCGTTTCCCCATCGAAGGGATACACACTAATACCGATGCTGACCACCAGCTCGACAGCGTGTCCATCCACAGGAAAAGGTGCGTGGATCGTTTCGAGCACGATATTCGCGACTCCGGCCGCGTGCGCCGCTGAACCGATATCAGGCAGGACTATCACGAATTCGTCGCCCGCGAGCCGCGCAATAGTGTCGCTTGCTCGGATGGAAGCAGCGAGCCTCTTGGCCGCTTCATTGAGCAGCGCATCCCCGCGTTCGTGGCCGAACCTCTCGTTTACCGCTTTGAATCCATCGAGGTCCAGATAGAGGAGGCCAACCACCTCGCCATGCCGCTTCGCGTGCGCAACTATTTGCCGAGTGCGATCTTGCAGCAGCAAACGGTTCGCCAATCCGGTAACCGCGTCGTGCATCGCCTGGTGTTCCAGCATGACTTCGGCTTGCTTCCCATCAGAGATGTCGAGAGCGAACGTGGCTCGACATGTTGCGTCAGCATCGAGGGATACTGTTGTGGTCAATGCAGTTACCCGACCTCCTTCTCGACGCAGGAATTCGACCTCATGGAGACTACCCTCGCCGGCCGCGGACTCTTGCTCGCTCAGTTGGACTAGGCGTTGGAGTTGGTCGGGAGGGATGACAAGGCTGTAGTGGTGGCCGACAAGATCCTCGGCAGTATAGCCGAGCATAGCGGCGTACTTCTCGTTCACTTGCTCGAAGATACCGGCGGCGTCCGTGACGCACACGCCAATTGGCGCCTTCTCAACCATCGTCCGCAAACGATTTTCACTCCCGCGGAGGGTTCCTTCGACCTCCTTGCGCTGCGTGATGTCCTGGATTTGCGCAATGAGATACAGCGGTGAACCTTCGGCGGTATGCACGAGAGCAACTGTAAGGAGAACCCACACCAATGTCTGGTCCTTGTGGACATAGCGCTTTTCCATTTCGTAGGAGCGGATCTCTCCAGCCAGCGTCTGTTTCAGATAGGCCAAATCACTGTCCAGATCCGCCGGATGCGTGATGTCCTGAAAGGTCTGGGCGAGGAGCTCTTCCTCGCTATAGCCGACCAGTGCGCAGAGTGCGCGGTTGACCTTGAGCCAACGGCCATCAAGAGCGACGAGCGCCATGCCGATCGAAGCGAACTCGAAAGCACTCTGGAAGACCTCCTCACTCTCACGGAGCGCCTCCTCGACGCGCTTTCGTTCGGCAAGATCCAGGTAGGTGCACACGATGCCGACTGGATTGCCGTCGGCATCGTGGAGCGGGGCCGCGGTAAGGCTCAAACTGAGTTGTGCGCCATCCCGTCGTCGACACAGTACCTCTCGCCCCTGAATCGCATTGCCCTCTAACGTCTCCTCGAGGAGCGCCCGAAACTCATCTCGTTTGTAGTCAGGGATGGTGGGAAGCTGTGCATTTAGCACCTCTGCCTCGAGCCAACCGAACAGATGTTCGGCGGCTGCATTCCAACCCGCGACATTACCGGCTTGATCGAGCGGAATGATAGGGAGCGGCGATGTAGCGACAATAGAGCGAAGGGCACTGAGTGTCCGTATTCCCGCCGGCGCACTGCTGGCAACGTACGTACCCGATCCCGTGCGCACGCTGACGAACCCTTCGCTTTCAAGCCGTTCAATCGCCTGCCGTACGGTCATCACGGCGAGTCCATACTCCCGGGATAGCGCGGTCTGCGAGGGCAGAGGAGCGCCGACCTTCAATTGGCCCGACTCGATCTGCTCACGCACCTTTCGGTAGACATGACCAGACCGGGGACCGAGTTTCTGTTCCATGGTGGCTTATCGTGACCTGTCTAGCAGTCTAGCACAATACCGCGCCAACACCACACTCGCGGGAGGCGAACGACCTGTTCGGCAACCCGCCGGTAGTCCTGATGCAATCCACTGTAACTAAGTCGCAACCTTCGCGGGTTGTCTATTCGC
>JBPCKK010000036.1:0-7097 GCA_051004335.1 Chloroflexota bacterium | reverse complement strand
GAGAGACTATCGTCCGCTGATCCAGTCCCCGGCGGCGGAAGTGTCGCCGCCATCGATGCCGCCATGGCCTCCGCACTGCTCGCCATGGTATCTCAACTCACGTTGAATCGTAAGCGATACGCGGCGGTGCATGAGCAAGTGCGCGAACTGCATGACCAGGCGGTGCATCTCCGCAATCGAGCGGGTGATCTTGCCGAGGCGGATGCGGCGGCCTATGCCGCGGTTTCGGCGGCTCTTGTGTTGCCGCGCGATAACGACGAGCAGCGCTCCTGTCGCAAGGATCGGATGCAGAGTGCGTTGAAGGCGGCTGCTGAGCCGCCGCTCGCCACAATGGAAGTTGCCGCTGAGGCCCTGAATCTTGCCGCCGTTCTGGTGAACATTGGCAACACTTCGGCCATCAGCGATGTGGGCACCGCTGCTCTCTGTGCGCGCTCCGCCTACCATGCCGCGCGCTTGAATGTGCAAATCAATATGGCTGGAGTCACTGACGACGCGTGGCGTGAAGAGATGATCATCCGTCTGCAAGCGATACCCAAGCCGGATCCCGTGGAGCAGGATGTACTCGCGCGGGTAGTTTCCATCATTCAAGGCGATACTGTTTGACGGCTCGCATCCTGTGGGGAAAGGAGGTCGCCGAGCCGATCCTCGACGCGCTCCGTGCCCGTGTGGCTGTTCTGCGCGATCGTGAGATCTATCCCACCCTTGTCTTTGTCACGTTGGGTGAGTCGCCTGAGGCGCAGATGTACGTACACCGCCTGGAGCGATTGGCTCGTCGCACCGGCATCGCGGTTGACCAGCGAAACCTTCCCGACGATGTTTCGCGGGCTGTTCTCGATGCCACTCTCGGTACGCTGAACGAACAGGTAGATGTCGACGGTGTCATCGTGCAAATGCCGTTGCCGGAACACCTCAAGTCCGTGGACCTGGCCAACATCGTTGATGCGCGGAAAGATGTCGACGGTAGTACCGTCGTCAACGTGGGCCGCCTGTATCTCGGCACGCCGGAGCGCATCGCTTCCACCGGGGTGGCCATGCTGGAGATTCTGCGGCACGCCGGCGTTGATCCCGCTGGCCTGCACGCGGTGGTCGTCGGTCGCAGTCAGGTTGTCGGCCGTCCGGTTGCCGAGCTTCTCCTGCAGTGCGATGCCACAGTGACGGTAACGCATCGCCAGACACGCGATCTCGCGTATTTCACTCGTCAAGCTGATCTACTCCTGGTCGGCGCCGGGCACCCTCATCTCATCACAGCGGACATGATCCGGCCGGGTGCGATGGTTATCGATGCCGGCATCAACGTCACCGCCGGCGGCATGGTGGGTGATGTGGACTTTGACGCATGCTTGCCTATCGCCGCCGCCATCACTCCGGTGCCCGGCGGTGTGGGGCCGGTCACCAATGCGGTCTTGCTGGGCAATGTGGTGGACAGTGCAAACCAGCGGCCCGTTTAGTGAGATCGACGTGACGACGGGGCGACGCACCCAGATCATGGGTGTGGTCAACGTAACCCCGGACAGCTTTTCCGGCGATGGGGTCTCCTCCAATTCAACCACCGCGGCGGTGAGTGCCGCGCGGCAGGTCGCCGATGGCGCTGACATGATCGATGTGGGCGGCGAGTCGACACGCCCTGGCGCAACGCCGGTGTCGGAACAGGAAGAATTGCGGCGCGTTTTGCCGGCGGTGGCGGCAATTGTCGCGAGCATCGCCAAGCCGGTATCGGTCGACACGACCAAGCCGAGCGTGGCGGAGCGTTCGCTCCAGCTGGGCGCCGCCTACATTAACGATGTGTCCGGTTCGCTTGACCCTGAGTTAGCATCTATAGCTGCCCGGGCCGGCGCCGGCATGATCCTCGTCCATCACGGGCTCCCCGACCCTGGCACGGATCTGCTGTCGTTTGTTCGCTCCGGTCTTGTGGGTCAGGTTACTATGGCGGTTGCCGCCGGTGTTCCAGTGGAGCAGCTGTACGTCGATCCGGGATTCGGCATCGGGAAGACGTGGCGAGCAAATTTGGAGCTGATTCGGCGACTCGATGAATTACGTGTTATCGGCGTGCCACTCTTGGTGGGGGTATCACGGAAGGGAATGATCGGGCGTGTGCTCGGAGTTCCGTTGGACGATCGACTTGAAGGCACCGCCGCGTTGATCTCGCTCTGTATTGTGCGCGGGGCGTCGGCGGTACGGGTGCACGACGTGCGCTACATGTCCCGTGTCGTGCTCATGACCGATGCCCTTATGGAGGATGGTACGCCGTAGCGGACGGCCGGGGCACCCTCTGGGTCTCCGTCCCCTACGGTTCTATACCGATGCGTGCCGCTCCATCAGATGCAACTCTTCTTCGCTCCATGCACCCTCACGCAGCTCGATCTGCTGAATGTTGCGCAGGGCATGGCGAAAGGCCGCCTGCACAGTCTCCGGCGAGGGAGCACTGCCCGATACCTCTTCAACTCCGGTGGCGCGTTGGCGCAGCGCGGCGGATAGCCGCGCCGGATTTTCTCCGCCCAGTTGCGCAGCCAATCCCTCCGCATCGAAGCGGAGATGAAGACCAGCTTGCAAGAGCACGCCTCGCTGTCGTCGCACCTGGGCAAAGCCAACGATCTTGCGACCATCAGCCACTACCTCGTACGGTGACAGACCGCCAAAACAGGCGCCTCGTACCTCGGCGGTGAGATTTGTGGCCTGATGGGCTTCCCGGGCCTCCGCGATGCTTACTGTCCTCCCCTGGATGTCCAGTAGCATCAGCGCTTCAACCCATGTTTCGCCCAGCCAGCGGTATCCCTCCACGATATCCGCTGGCGCCAATCGGTGGCCGTGAGGCAGGGCAACATCCAGACCCAGGACTTCGGGTGTTGCCCAGACAGCCGTGCCTCCGCTGGAGCGACGGACCGGCGAGGCGCCGGGCGCCGTATCGCGCTGTCCGGCACCCAAAATGAGGGTGTTGCGCTGGGCAGCATGCCACCAGAGGGTTGGCATGGGCAAGACGCGAACAAGGGCATCGCTGGACTGAATGTGACCCGCGCTATCGCCTCGATGGAACGGCAGAAGACGCCAGAACTCCGGTTCGTTCATTATCCGGGAGTAGACGGGCGATCACGCGCCGCCCATATACTCTCGCCGTACCTGGTCGCTCGCCAGTAGTTCCTTGCCGGTACCCTGCAGGACTACATGGCCTGATCGGAGGACGTAGGCGCGGTCCGCGACCGACAGAGCCATGTAGGCATTTTGTTCGACCATGAAGATGGTCATGCCTTCCCGATTGATCGACTGGATCGTGTCAAAAACGCGCTCCACGAAGATCGGTGACAGTCCCATGGAGGGCTCGTCCATAACGAGGAGGCGCGGCCGTGCCATCAACGCTCGTCCAATGGCCAGCATCTGCTGCTCCCCGCCACTCATCGTGCCGGCAAGCTGCGTGCGACGCTCTTTCAATCGGGGAAACAGCTCGTACATCCGCTCGATATCCCCATTGATTGCCGCGTTGTCGTGGCGCACATAGGCGCCCATGCGCAGATTGTCCTCCACATTGAGACGGCTAAACACGCGCCGCCCTTCGGGGACAGGAGCGACGCCCGATTTCACGATAGCCGCCGTGGGCAGGTTCTCGATCTGCTTACCGTCAAGGCGTATCTCGCCGCTTCGCGGTCGCACGATTCCCATGATGGATTTCATGGTAGTCGTCTTGCCGGCCCCATTACTCCCCAGCAGCGCTACAATTTCCTTCGGGTGAACCAGATAATTGACGTCATACAGCACCTGGATCTGGCCATAGAACGTGTTGACGTTGTCGAAGGCGAGGAGCGGCTGCCCCGTCGTCGATGGTCGTTCAAGCGCCGGAGAAGGACCGGTCGACTCCGCATGATCTTCCGCGGTAGCTTCGGCATCCATGGTTCGTCCCCTACGCCGTCTGTGAACGCCGGCCGAGGTAGGCCTCGATCACGCGTTCGTTCTCCCGAATTTCGGCCGGCGGCCCTTCGGCAATCTGGACACCGTAATCGAGCACGACAATGTGCTCCGAGATGCCCATGACCACACTGAGATTGTGTTCGATAAGGAGCACAGTGGGCACGATGTCCTGAATTGTTCGGATGTAGTCCATGAACTCAACAGTCTCCGACGGGTTCATGCCGGCAGTTGGCTCATCCAACATGAGCAGACGGGGCGAGGAGGCAACCGCGCGCGCTAATTCCAGCAGGCGGCGATCAGCGTACGGCAGGTCCATACAGCGTCGATTCGCGTTGGGCGCGAGGCGTGTGCCGAAGATGCGCAACAGCTCCATCGCTCTCGAACGGGCGTCGCGCTCCTCGCGTCGCACCCACGGTGGTTTCAGGATGTCGCCCACCAGAGTCGCGTGCAGTCGGGAATGATAGCCGATGAGCACGTTTTCCAGCACGGAGAGATTGGCGAATAATCGTTGGTTCTGGAATGTCCGGGCGATCCCCCGCTTCTGAACGCGATCCGGACTCAACCCCGCGATGTTCTTCTCTTCAAAGATGATGGTACCGGTATCCGGTTTGTACAGCCCGCTAATTAAGTTGAAGGCGGTGGATTTACCCGCTCCATTTGGACCGATCATACTGGTGATGCTGCCCTCGCGAACGAAAAACGTCAGGTCCTGGACCGCACGGATGCCGCCGAAACTCTTCGAGAGGTTTCGGACATCCAGGATCCCTTCGGGCGTGGGCACTTCTTCCTTCGGTGGGCGCGCTTCCTCGAATTGCATGTCACTCCGTCCGTACTGTGTAGAGATTCGTATTTTCCTCGTCGAGCACCTCAGCGGTTTCCGGTTTCAGCTCGCGGGCCCACGTGGAGGATGGCCAGATGCCTTGGGGGCGAAGCAGCATCATGCCGAGGAGAATGCAGCCAAAGATGAGTGGCCTGGCGGTTCCCAGGTTCACCGTGGTTAACCAGGTGCCGACGGCGCCGATCGGGCCAGGCGCCGCGTGAACGCTCGAACCAAAGTGCTTCAGATACCCATTGATGTCGTCCAGCCAGATCAAGTTCAAATACTCAACCAGAATCGCGCCGACCATCACTCCGGGAATGCTTCCCATGCCGCCGAGGATCACCATTACCAGGATGGTAACGGAGACACTAAAGTCGAAGGCGCTCGCCTCCACGCTGCCCACGTAGCTGGCGAACAGAAGCCCGCCGAATCCGGAGAATGCGGCGCCGAGGCTAAAGGCGAGAAGCCGTGTGCGGGTAATGTTGATTCCCATGTGCGCGGCGGCAACCTCGTCCTCTCGAATAGCCGCCCAAGCGCGCCCCAAACGGGAGCTGCGCAGGCTGTAAATGACAATGACGCTCATAATCACGATTACCAGGATCAGGTAGTACCACGACCGTGGGTCGTTCCCGGAGAAGTTGAGATTCCTTCCGCTCACACCCACATTTGGCGGTACATCCAGTCCTACGATGCGATTCACCCCGTTAGTAATGTTCGGCCAGCCGAAGCTATTGCCGGCGCCCAGGTTCCGAATCGTCAGCGGAACGATTTCGCCAAAGCCGAGGGTCACAATCGCCAGATAGTCACCGCGAAGGCGGAGTGTCGGGGCGCCAAAGAGGATGCCGCAGATGGCGGCGGTCAGAGCGGCAATGAACACGAGCAACCAGAAGTTCACGTGGATGCCGGTGGGGCCGAAGTGGAGCAACGGTATGGTAACTGACCGGCTTGGGGAGAAAAAGGACGAGCCCAGCATAGCCATGGTGTAGGCGCCGATGGCAAAAAAGGCCGCATAGCCGAGATCCAGTAACCCCGCGAATCCCACTACGATGTTCAGGCCCAGCGCGAGAAGCGCATAGATGAGCGCGAAATTCGCCACATTGATGCGGTCGCTGGTGTCAACATGAGGATAAATGACCAGGGCAATGAGCAGACCCACGAGAAGCGCGTTGCGCACCGAGTGCCGATCGAGTCCGGAGCGGATACGGCCCATAGCCGGGTTCAGACCATGTGAAACAGTTCGCCGCCTTTCCGTAAGTGGACCGGCCATCACACCTTCTCCGGAACCTGCGAGCCTAAGAGGCCCGATGGTCGAAAGACCAGAATGACAACCAGCACGATGAAGATAGCGACGCTGGACCACTGCGTGCCCGATCCTGAGCCGAGCACGTCGACAAAGCGTTCAATAATACCGATGAGCAAGCCGCCCAGCATGGCGCCACGGATGTTGCCAATACCGCCGAGAACCGCCGCGGTGAAGGCAAATAGGCCGAGGGTGAACCCCATGTTGGATTGTATGGTGGTGATCTGGATTCCGTAGATAACCGCGCCCGCCCCGGCCAACGCCGAGCCGACGAAGAAGGTGAGCGAAATGATACGGTCCACATTGATTCCCATCATTAAAGCTGCTTCCCGGTCCTGAGCCACTGAACGCATCGCCCTGCCCAGTTTGGTCCGGTTGATGAAAAAATCCAAGCCAAACATTAATGCTATGGCCGCCAAGATGACGACGATTTCGATGTTGTTGATATCGTTGCTCCCCGGGTGGAGCGGTCCGATATCGGTGAGCTGTTGTGGAAAGATGACGCTGGGATAGGCAACCGGTATGCCGCCCTGCCACTGGAAGAGCAGATTTTCCAGAATGAGTGATGCGCCGATGGCGGTGATCAGCGGTGCAAGACGCGGAGCGTTGCGCAATGGGCGGTACGCCACTCGTTCAATGATGACGCCGAGGACACCGCAGAGCAGGGCCGCCACTGCAATGCTGATGGCTACCGTCACTATGGAAATCCAGACTAGATCGAGATGGAGGGTTAACCCCAGCACGGTGATTGAGTTGGATCCATCGTTGAAGTACGAATTGATCACCATGTTATTACTCAGGCGTTCCATAACGGTCAGGGAGATGAATGCTCCCACCGCGAACACGTCACCGTGGGCGAAGTTGATGAGTTCGATAATCCCGTCCACCCTGGTGTAGCCCAGCGCAATGACGGTGTACAGTGCTCCAAAGGTCAGTCCGCTTACCAGCACGGCGAGCGCGTCGAGACACAATAGTCGGGCAGCCACCATCATGATGACGACCAGGAACACCGACATACTGAGACCGCCCGAAACGCCGATTGCGCTGATCCGTTGCCAGGCAAGCGGCGCTTGGGTAGTC
>JBPCKK010000035.1:0-3436 GCA_051004335.1 Chloroflexota bacterium | reverse complement strand
GTGAAGTACGGGGCAGCAGAACGGATTCCTGACGTCCGGGGATGAAGATCTCCTCAAGGCGTTTGGCCAGACTGACGAGTGGCAAATCTTCCCGCCCTAGAGACTGAAGCGCATCTTGAGCGGCGTGCAACTGCCCCTTGCCGCCATCGATGATGATTAGGTCGGGAAGTACGCCGAAGCTAGCATCTTCGCTATCGCTGGTTAAGCGCTTGAACCGACGTTGCAGCATCTCCGCCATCATGGCAAAGTCGTTCGCTCCCTCGATTGTCTTGATCTTGAAACGGCGATACTCGGTATTTTTCGCTCGTCCTCGTTCAAAGACGACCATCGAGCCCACTGCCGAACTGCCTTGAATATTGGAAATGTCGTAACACTCGATGCGATTGGGGAGAGTGTCCAGTCCTAGCGCGTCCTGTAGCTCCTTGAGAGCGCCGGTGGTTTTTTGCTGGTCGTTCATCCAGCGCTGTTTGTGTGCCTCCAGCGCCTCCCGAGCGTTGTCGGCCACCATCTCCACCAGGCGGCGCTTCTCGCCAATTCGAGGCACAATGAGCGACACTTTGCCGCCACGCAGTCCGGCGAGCCACTCGGCGAGGACCGGCTCATCGTCTACATCGTACTGGAGGACCAATTCGCGCGGCACGTGTATTGCCCGCTCGTAGTACTGGGTAAGAAAGGAAGAGAGAGTTTCCGCCGGTTCGCTGTTTTCCGCCTCCAGCAGGTAGTGGTCCTGCGCCACTACTTTGCCCTCACGCACATGGAAGATCTCCACACAGCCCTCCGTTTCATCCTGGGCCACTGCTAGCACATCCTGGTCGCTGGCTCGGGTGGATGTGATTTTCTGGCGCTCACTGAGCCGCTCAACGGCGCTCACCTGATCGCGAATGCCGGCGGCGCGCTCGAAGTCCAGCCCATCCGCCGCTTCGCCCATGTTCAAGCGCAGTCGGCGCAGGAGATCGTCGTGTTTGCCCTGCAGGAGGAGGACCACCTGGGCGATGACATCCATATACTGCTCCCGCGAGGCGTAGCGCACACAGGGCGCAATACAGCGCTTTATGAAGTATTCCAAACACGGCCGTTCGATAATTGGACCCGGCCGCTCCTCCTCACTGGGGATGGTGAGATCGCAGGAGCGGTAGGGAAAAAGTTTCTTCAGCACGCCCAGCGTGTCGTTCAGCCCCTGGCCGTCGGCGAATGGACCGAAGTAGAGGGCGCCGTCCTTACGCACCTGCCGCACCTTGAGCACCCGTGGGTAGGGCTCCTGCATAGTCACACAGATGTAGGGGTACTGCTTGTCGTCGCGCAGACGAACGTTGTACTTGGGCCGGCGCTCCTTGATGAGATTGTTCTCAAGGATCAGCGCCTCGACCTCTGAATCGGTGACGATGGTATCAAAGTCGACGGCCTGGGCCAGCATGACCCGCACCTTGGCCTGCTGTTGTGCCGGCGAGGTGAAGTAGGAGCGCAGGCGCGCACGCAGCGAGGCGGCCTTGCCGACATATAGCACTTCCCCTTCAGCATTCTTGAAGAGGTAGCAGCCGGGCCGTGTGGGGACATGTCGGAGGCGGGTGGAGTCAATCATAGAAAGAAGATACAGCGAGAGGCGGCAAATCAGTACTCCCATTATACGTCGCCCGCGCAATTTCCTCGACATAACTCTGCTCAAGGTGGGTGAAACTCTGATATACTGAGGTGCGAAGTTAACAGGCTGCGGGGAAAGGGAAAAGTGGGCTGGCCCCACTTTTCTTTATTTCCAGGTGTGACCGATGGCTAGTTCGTATGAGCTAGCCATTTCCACGCCTGTAGAGCGCGGTACGGAAAGGGTGGTGCTCGGTGAAGAATGATCTGGTATCGGCAATGCGGCAACTCACCGCCGAGCGCGACCTGCCGTTCGACGTCATCATTGAAGCCGTTCAGGAAGCCCTGGCCAGTACGTACCAGCGCCAGTTCGGACAGATCCCGGAAGTCACGGTCAAGCTCGATACTGAGACCGGCGAGTTTCACGTCTATGCCGAGCAGCAGGTTGTGATTGAAGTACAGGATCCACGCACACAAATCTCCCTGAAGGACGTGGAGCACTACCCAGACCAACCCGGGCTTAACGAGATGGTCGAGGTCGAGGTGACGCCGCCGAACTTCGGTCGCATCGCCGCGCAAACTGCCAAGCAGACGATTCTGCAGCGTATTCAAGAGGCCGAACGCGACCTGATCTACGCGGAGTTCGCCGATCGCGAGGGCGAGATCCTTACCGGCATGATCGAACGCGTGGAACCTCGGGGGATCATGGTCAATCTCGGCAAAGCAGAGGCTGTCCTACCGCCTCCGGAACAGGTGCCGCGCGAGCGCTATCGTATCGGACAGCGGTTGAAGGTCTATCTGGTCAAGGTTGATCGCGGTATCCGCTTGCCTCAGCTCGTCGTTTCGCGCAGTCATCGTTCGCTGGTCCGCCGTCTCTTCGAGGTAGAAGTCCCGGAGATCTTTTCCGGCACGGTTGAGTTGAAGGCCATCGCCCGCGAGCCCGGCTCGCGTACCAAAGTCGCGGTAGCCGCGCGTCAGCCCGGCGTCGATCCGGTCGGCGCTTGCGTCGGCATGCGCGGGGTGCGGATTCAGAATGTAGTGAATGAGCTGAACGGCGAGAAGATCGATGTGGTGCAGTGGGATGACGACCCGGCCCGCTTTGTGGCCAATGCGCTGAGCCCGGCGCAGGTAGTCGGCGTCAAAATCATCGACAATGAACGTCGGGCGATGGTTACCGTGCCTGACGGGCAGCTCTCTTTGGCCATCGGCAAGGAAGGCCAGAATGCCCGCCTGGCGGCCAAGCTGACCGGCTGGGGTGTGGATATCCGCAAGCAATCTGATGTGGAGCCGCCTCCGCAACCGGAACCAGATCCGGAGCCGGAAGCGCCGGCCGAGAGCGTGGTGATCGAGGACGACGAGTTTGCCTCGGCGACGATGGCGGAGTTGCTCGATCACGTACCCGTCGATATCCGGGATGAGGGCTAACCATGGCGAAACACATCCCCGCCCGCTCCTGCGTGGCCTGTCGCGAAACGAAACCAAAGCGCGAGCTGGTGCGCGTGGTCCGGGTTCGGGACGACCGAGTCGAAGTTGATCGCACCGGTAAGAAAAATGGTCGGGGCGCCTATCTGTGCCCTGCCCAAGAGTGCTGGGAGATGGGTCATAAACGAAAAGCGCTCAACCACGCGCTCTCCATGACCGTTTCCCCCGATAATTGGGAAGAACTTTTTGCGTATGCTCGGGAGACACTCCCAGAGCACAAGGTTCCGACGCGCGTTCCCGCCGGCACGGCGGCACGCCGGAAAAGTACCAGTACAGCATAGCCCCACGATAACTGGGGGGCGAGGCGCGTAATAACCGCGCTCGTCATGCGGCATCGATGCCGCGGAGAGGAATCGAATATGGCTACAACATATAGAGG
>JBPCKK010000034.1:0-6009 GCA_051004335.1 Chloroflexota bacterium | reverse complement strand
GGGACGCTTTTCTGAACCCGCCCTACTGATTCTCGAGAGCTTGGCAACCGGGGAGAAGCACGGCTACGCCATGATGGAGGATATCAAGAGGCGACACGACATCCACCTGGGTCCGGGTACGCTCTATGGCGCAATTGCGCGGCTGGAGGAGGCCGAGTTGATCGAAGCCCTGCCCTCTGAGGACCGTCGTCGCCCGTATCGACTCACACGGACGGGGACAGCCGCGCTCAATGAGCAGCTGCGGAGTCTCCATCAGTTCGCCGCCGGCGCATTGCAGCGGTTAGCCTCCTCATGAGATTCCTCCTGCGTCTCTACCCCAGATCGTGGCGCGATCGTTACCAGGACGAGTTCGAGGCGGTGCTCGCGCAGCGTCAATTCCGGGTGGCCGATATCGTTGACCTCATCCGCAATGCCCTGGACGCTCGACTCCATTCTTATAAAGGAAGAGATACGATGCGCGATCTGTCCGTACGCCTGGCGGGTGTGAGCCTGCTCGTGGCGGGAATCCTCTGGATCGTCGGTGTCATCGACCGGGAAGGGTATATGATCTCGGCGTTCGCAATGCCGAGTGCCGTTGGTACTCTGGCGACATCCGGTGTCATGAGAGGCGGCATCCCGGCACTGCTGCTGCTCGGAATAGCCGGGGTCTGGTATCGAGGACACAGCAGTGGGCGTGTGACTCGGCCGTTCTCGGCGGCCTTCGCCCGCATCGAATTCGACCTCGCCGCTTATGTCCTAACCTGGGCCGCCGAGCGGTTCCTGAGGCTACCATGGTACAACTCAGCCCTGCGGCACGGCGCCATCGCCTTCGGGCTGGGTTGTCTCTGTCTGGCCGCCGTCGCCGTGATCTTCGATCTCGTTCGGCGGCGAATCTTGCCCGCGTGGAGCGTGTTTCCCCTAGCCATTGGGATGTTGGGCATGGCCGCCTTCGTCGCCACTCTCCTCACGTCGGATTCCGCTAACACAAATCAGTTCATGTATCAAAGTCAGGTCTACTTCGAGTTGGCCTTTGGACTGGCCTGGCTCCCGCTGGGCCTGGCGCTGCTGAGAGGAGGCGCAGCGAGCGGTGAGCGACGCCGGGTGGCTTGATAGGCGATGTGCGAGAACGCGACCACGATCGTGCTAGTGTTACTCCTCGGGGCCGGCAGGCTCAGTTGCTCAACCTGTTCGAACCCTTGAACAACCTGGCGCGCAAGAGCAAGCATCTCTTGCCAGGTAATACCGCTACTCTCTGGCTGGTCAGGACTCAACACACCGGACTCCCCAATTGCGAGCAAGTTCAACCTCGCCCGCACGGGCGGCAGTTGAATACGAGCAGATTCCCGCGCTTAGTGGAACATAGGGGCCCGTGATACAGGGCGGGGCGCAACCGTCCCGCTAAACGACCCCACACGGGAGTGCGCTGCTTCTCGGTAGATGCTGCCTGCTTCTCAGCCCGGGCCACCTGCTTGCGCGCGGCGCGAGCCTCTTCGGCGAGGCGAGCGTGCTCAGCCTGCTGGATCAACTGACCATGGCGCGCCCGGCTCATCTCGCTGGAATAGGAACAACGGCACATAGCTTTCTCCTCTACCACGGAACCGGTGAGTATCCTCACGGTCGATATTTCCGGGATTTCGTCTGTACTCATCTTACGCCGATGATCGGCACGAAGCAACGGGTTGGCTACCGCGATTGTCGCCGCCTTCCTGACAAGAGGCTATCATGGGTAATGTGAGATCTATGACGCCACAGCCGCGCCCAACGCGAGTGGCGTAGGAGACCCAGTATGGCCGTTGCACCAAGGCCGCTCACTCTTCAACACTTCATAGCGCTGTCCGAAGAGGAGCCACCGCTCGAATTTAAGGATGGAGTAATTACCCGCAAAGTGTCACCGAAAGGGCAACACAGCGCTCTCCAGCTCGAGTTCGCTGAACGTCTCAATCAAAGCGCTCGGCCGAGCAAGGTGGCTCGCGCTTTCACTGAATTGCGCGCAACGTTCGGCGGCGCTTCTTATGTTCCCGACATTGCAGTGTACCGCTGGGATCGTATCCCGCGGGATGCGAACGGGCGCATCGCCAATGCCTTCCTCCTACCTCCCGACATCACTATCGAGATTGTCTCACCGGAACAAAGCACGAATGCGCTTGTGCGTCGCTGTCTGTGGTACGTTGCCCACGGAGTATCCGTAGCGCTTCTCGTGGATCCACTCGATGAATCCGTGCTTGCCTTTCGGGCGGACCAAGAAGTAGGTGACTGGCACGCGCGAGACCAGATTGATCTGACCGAGATCTTGCCAGATTTTGAACTCACAGTTGAGCAGCTGTTCGCGTCACTGCTCTAGGCGTAATCCGGCGCAAGGTAGTGAGAGCCGGCGATTCCGGATAACCGCGGCGGCACGGTACGTCCCCAAATTCCCTTGACGGCGCATATCCTGTACCGTATGGTGGAAGCGTTCGGCTCCCGTGCCGGCGGGTGCGGCCTCGAAGAATCGGTGGAGTTCTACGGTTCGACCATAGACTGCCAGGAGACGCGTCTATGACAAACACCATCCCACAAGATGAGGATGACCAGGCGCCGCGAAGCGATCTGTATCAGATGATTGGCCGGCCTTTTGGCCGCGACAACGCTGGTCAGCCAATCAAGCACGGCAGCGGTAAGTTGATTGTCGGGGCCATCGAGTGGATGCAGGAGGTCGTGGGCAAGCGTGTGCGTGGGAGCGCCGCCCTTAGCATCAGTGATACGGAGCGCGACTCCCTCGTGGCGCGCGCCCAATCGGAGGCGCTTGAGCGCCTGGTTGCCATGCTCAACGAGGCCATACCCGACGAGCGCTATCGTGTCGCCCAGAAGTACCTCCTGAATGAGAGCAACAACTACTCGTATGAATTTCGGTTATTTCTCAATGACTACTGCCGCGTGATTTCCGGCGACGAGCACTTCTTTTTCAACCATGGTGCGGCAAGTATTCCCGCGACGATGGGACGTCTGGCGAGGCCGCTGGGAATCCAGCGAACGTATGGTATCCTTCCTCGCTTGACCGGGAAGTACGTGCAGACCGACTTGCGCGTCGCGGGCACCACGCCGACATCGGCGATTCTTCAGTGGTATGGCGCCGATCAGATAGCGCTGGTGCCCGAGCCGCACCGGCTGCCGTATATTGGATACGCCTGCCGAACATATCAAGGAACGTTTGCCGCGATTCCTCCGATATTCAACGTACCTCCGGCTGAGGTGCGCGAGCTGCGCTGTCAGCTGGATGGACACGAGTGCTGCGAGTGGGAGTTCACCTGGAGCGTTGCGGATCAGCGTCGTCGTCGGTCTCTTCTTCCACGGCTCTTCCCGCGCACGGTGGAGATCGAGCGGCTGCGTGGCGACCTCCAGCGGCAGGAACAACTGCTGCAGGACCAGCGTGACCTCTCGGAGGAACAGTACGATCTTGGCGAACAGGCGAAGGCCGAGCTGCAGCTGGCCAATGTTGAGCTCCAGCTCCGGATTGCTGATCTGACTGTGCTCCATGAAGTTGGTTTGGCAGTCAGTGCAACGCTGGACCTGGGTGAGTTGCTGAACAAAAGTCTAGGAGCCGTGGTGACACACCTCGATTTCGAACGCGCCATGGTATTGCTGGTGGATGATGACCGGCAGGTGCTCACTCACGGACAAAGCATCGGCGCCACTACCGAGATTGGCGCTATTATCCAGCACCTGTCGCTTCCGATCGAGGACCGTCGCTCGCACCTGGTGCAGGTGCTTCAATCCGACCGCGCGCTCATATTTCACTATGCGGATGAGGATGAGCACGAACCAAATCGGGCTCTGGCGCAGGCGTTGGGCGTTAGCTCGTTCATGGGTGTACCACTTAACGCAAAGGGTCGTACCATTGGTGTTCTGGCCGCCGATAACGGCCTGAGCGGGCGCCCACTTGCCTCCGACAGCGCCGCATTACTCTTGACGGTTGGAAACGAGATTGCCACGGCGATCGAAAATGTGCAGTTGTACCGGCGCATTGAGGCACAGAACCAAACGCTTGAGCAGCGCGTCGCCGAACGGACCATCGAGGCGCGGGAAGCCCGCGCGGCGGCCGAACAGGCGAACCACGCCAAGAGTGCCTTCCTGGCCAACATGAGCCATGAGCTGCGCACGCCGCTCAATGCCATCATCGGCTATAGCGAGATACTGCACGAGGAGGCCGAAGATGCCCGGCACGAGGAGTATCTTCCCGATCTCCACAAGATCAGAGATGCCGGCCAACATCTTCTCGGCCTGATCAATGCGGTACTTGATCTCTCCAAAATTGAGGCGGGAAAGATGGACCTCTATTTGGAAAAGTTTGATGTTGGGGCGACCATTCGTGACTCGGTGGCCGTGGTGAAGCCAATGGTGGATCGAAACCGTAACCGTTTGGACGTGTCCGGAGACAATGATCTCGGTACTGTGTATGCCGATCTCACCAAAGTGCGTCAAGGCATTTTCAACTTGCTTAGCAATGCCGCAAAGTTCACCAAAAATGGCGTCATTACTCTGGATGCCCGGCGCGAGCGGGAAGCGGACGGTGACTGGGTAATCGTAGCGGTGCGTGACACCGGCATCGGCATGACCGAGGAGCAGATGGGCAGGCTCTTCCAGGAGTTCACCCAGGCCGATGCTTCCACGTCCCGCGACTACGGTGGTACCGGACTCGGCCTCGCGCTGAGTCGCCGCCTCTGCCGCATGATGGGTGGTGACATCGACGTGGTGAGCGCCGCCGGTCAGGGATCCACGTTTACCATTCGCCTTCCGGCGCAAGTCGCGAGCGTGGCGGAGCGATAGAGGGACGGGCGAAGTCGCGACTGCTTCCCGACACAGGGTGGGATGACCTGGCAGGGTGCAATAGAGCCTATTATTGTGCAATGTCGTACATAGCGATGGAGGTCCCTACCCATGGTGAAGCACGATACCGTGACCGTAACTGGGGCCGCGTGTATGCTCGGTACCACTAACGAGCGCATCGCGCGCTTAATCAAACGAGGCGCTCTGACGAGCCAGACCAGCCTTCTCGACCGGCGCCGGCGGCTCATTCCACGGGTGGAAATCGAGCGTATTCTGCGGGAAGAAGGCTACAATCCTCCCAAGCGGCGTTTACGCTCAAAGCCCGCAGCTGATTCACGTCCACGACCGCGAACCTTTGGGATGCACTCCGGACCAATCAAAGTGACCAGTGCGGACGTCGACGAGTATCTCGCGAAGCATTGGAACCCGTGATCACCCTCGATACGTCCGGCTTGTTGGCAGCCATCGGGCAGCGCGATCCAAACCACTTCGACGCGATCCAGGTTCTCGACGCGGATCCTGGCCCGTACATCATTCCTGTCGCCGCAATTGCAGAGATGGCGTCCATGATCGAGACCAACTTTCTTCCCGCCGTGGAGCGAGCCTTCCTCGATGATCTCCTGGCCGGCACGTACCGATTTGGCTCCGGAGACCCAGATCTCCGACGGATACATCACTTGACCCAGAAGTACGATGACCTTCCGTTAGGCTTTACTGATGCGGCTGTGATCTCGTGCGGCGAGCAGCACGGCGGCCGCGTGCTCACCTTTGATCGCCGTTACGTCAGCGTTGTGGCGCGTGGAGAGCGGCAGTTTACTGTTTTGCCTCCTGTCGAATAGAGGGCAGAGATTGGTTAGCGCCATTGACGCAGCCGTGAAGACTGGTGGCACTCCACAAGTCTTGGTGCTTCTCGACGATTCAATGCTTGCATTGCAAGGTACATGGTGATACCACGTTACTGTGAACAGTACTGGACTTGTTACCCAAATGCGCAAAGGCTCGTTGGAGTACTGCGTTATGGCGCTGCTGGCCGGGACCTCGCGCTATGGCTTTGAGTTGGTGCAGGCCCTCAGCCGGGTGGATGGGATGCTGACCAGCGGGGGAACAATCTACCCACTTCTCGGCCGGCTGCGTCGCGAGGGGCTGGTCGAGACCGAATGGCGCGAGTCCACCAGTGGGCCACCGCGCCGCTATTACGCCCTCACTGACGAGGGAACCAGGGCGCTT
>JBPCKK010000033.1:0-8905 GCA_051004335.1 Chloroflexota bacterium | reverse complement strand
ACATTGCGCAGGTCGACGGCCATCCGTACGAGGGCATCGCGTGGATAGGTCGATCTCGGCATGTTCAGGGTCAGCCGAACACCGTGGGAGACAACCGAGCTCCGTTTCGCGACGCGTTGGTTAGCATCCGCTCGTAGTCCTTGGGACCGGCCGCATCGCGACGTCTTCGCGGCGCGCTGTCGAGGTTGTGGCGGCGGTGGCGGCGTGGGTTGTGGGCCGGTAACCGGGTACTGAACGATTCCCACTGGTGGAGGGGCTTGCGGCGGCACGTGCCCTATGAGCGATTGGGGAGGGATCAGCGTTACCAGCACGTCATTTCCCAGATTCTTGATGAATGCATCCAACTGATCCTCAGGAACAAGGTAGGTTTCATAGGAGCCGTCCGGATGGCGGACGATCGCCGTTGACTTATCAGCGGCCGGAATCTGCGGCGCCAGGTCGGTGGTTCGCACGGATGCGGGAATCAATCCGCCCGGCGAGGTTTGGGTCTGCGCGTGCGCGCTGGACGCGACCACCATCGGCGCCGCCAGCGGTAACGAAACCAATAGCCCGACGACCAACATAAGTGTCCGCATATGCGTTTCCATGGATACAATCTCCTGTGGGTTAGTTCGGCTCGCCTCCGATGTATAACGTTCAAGGGGCCGGGATTGTCACTTAGCACGGAGACTCGGTGCGTTCTCACCAACAAACACAGTAGGCAACGAAAGGGTATCCCTCCCGCTTTCTCGGCTGCGGGTCATCGCCCGGTAAGACAGTCGCGCACCCCGGGCGAAGTACCGTCAACTGGACGCGGCATTCACGATGTACCCGCACTGAACTGCGCCGATCGTCGCGTCTACTACTACACGGAGGTTGTGGTACAGGATGCCGTTGTCGGGCGCCATGGAGTCATAGTCCGCCGTCACGATCCGAGCTTGCTCGCGTCTTCCTCTAGAGGACTGCGGCCGCGTGGACACACGAGGCGCTGCCGGGTAGCTTTCCGCTCGCGGTCTCTTGCCGCGCTATCTGTCGCTTGCTGCCGACAATCTGAAAAAGATCCAGGTTTCCCAGGCGTTGTGCTGTGGGGAATGCAACGTTATTGGCGATATTTGCAAGACTCCTCGGACGTCTCGGGCAACACTGTACCGGAACGCCACGCCGAGCAGAAGAGTTTGTCAAAGGGGCTAGGACAAAGTCTTCTGACGCTGTCTCCGATCAACTCACTGCAACATTCGTGGCAAACTCCGATGTCTCCGCAGGTCCAGGTGAGCCCGGCGTGGTTGCTGTTGCCGTTATCTGCTGTCCAGACGTGAGTGTTAGTCCTGTGATGCTCCAGTTTCCGATGCCATCAGCTACTGCAGTGCCTAGATAGGTCTTCCCTTCGCCGTGCGCCTGATCATCAGCCTCATTGGTGGCACGGAAGATTTCGACCGTGCATGCGGCACAGGCAGTTCCACTAACATGCGTAGTCGTTGCTGCCGTAATCACGAGACAGGGTGTGTAGTCATTTGGACCCGGTGGAGCTGTGGAGCAGTTCACAGTACCTTGAGGAGCAAGGTCGATCCCGAGCCCTCCCGGGCCGCACCTAGCGGCACCGCCATTCGAGAAGATTGAATTCTGGCTAATGGCAACATGTGGCATACCAGACGCTCCCCCGCAGGAGCCAGTGCCAACAAACACGCCGACGCCGTTATTGGCGATGGTGTTCGCTACTACGCGCTCGCCGGTGGATGAGCCGGCAACCCAAATACCGTAGGCGGAATTTGGCACCGCCGCGGTGCCGGCAGCGTTTGTACCGATGTAGTTCCCTTGAATAGTACTTCCGGTAGACCCGCTGTACGCATCGACAACGCCGATGCTATTGCCGCTGATGATGTTGCGGGCACTGGCCGTCGATCCGCCGACGACAGCACCAGTGGTCGCGTACAAATCGATTCCATTACTCGTTGGAGAGATGCCCTGTGTGCCTGCGGGATCGGTACCGATCAAGTTCCCCTGTACTATGTCCCCAGGCCCGGCCATCCAGACCGACTCGAAGGTGTTTGCGCTCAGCACGTTTGCAACCGATGGCGACGTACCGCCAATCGTGCCTCGACAGCCTCCGCTGATGTCGACACCATTGAGATTGGCAGCGGGAACGCCGTTAGGCTGAACACCTACGAAGTCGCCTTGGACGGAAACACTAGCCCCTGTCGCTTGACAGAAGATAGCAAAGGCATGATGAACATTATCAAAGCTTGGCTCGAAGTCCGTAATTGAGAGCCCCATAATGGTCTCACCGGAACCGAACACGGTCATGCCGTTTACTGGACCTGCATTGGTCCCAGCGAGCCGAATCCGTATGACCTCATTGTCACCCGCCTTCAGGGCGTGTGTATTGGCCTTCGCACCCGGCTGGGTATAGCCATCTACGGTTATGTTGCTGGCCGTCAGCGGTGGCAGGGCGCTGGTCGCCGAGACAACACAAATCATGGGAGAGCCACCGCATCCGGTATCACTGGAGGGAACGTTGAACTTGATTAGTTTGGCAGAGCCCGACGGGGAGTTATTTGCCAAGAGAATGGCACACCGGAGGGAAACACCCGTAGAGCCGTCGGGAGAGCAATTGTTGTCGGATGTGCTGGTGACAACGAAGGTGTTTGTCGGGAGACTCGAAGCGCCGACCCACCGGACGCTATACATACCCAATAACAGTAGAGACAGTCCGACAGTGGCGATAATTGCTTTCATTACTCCTCCTCCATGCGCGCCCTTCAAGCGATTGAGATCGCGCGGGTCAGTATGCCACCGAAGTCCTGTTGTGTCAACATACAGCTGGCTCTCTAACGTTGGCAATGGTGATGATCAAGCCGACTGACTATTGATGCAAGATCCGTCTCTAATCACTGGATGCCGCAGTATTGCAGACGGATTGTGACCTGCAGGCACTCGTCCATGGGGTGCTAGGGCTTATGCGTGAGTAGCGAATGGGGAGCAGGTGTTCCGCCGAACGATGCAGCAAAGGACTTGGGTCACGAGATACCTAGCCACTCTGTACCAGAGCGTCGTCGGTCGCTTCCTCCAGGCTCATGGCGTGTCCCTCGTTCCAGGCAGCCAGCCACGTCGCCTCGGTCATCTGAGCGTGAGCTCTGGCCAGATACTGGTTGTACTCCTCCCGAGCCGCGGGTGGAATAGGCAGTCCAAGGGCCTCTCGGATCGCGGCCGATGCTCCCCACAACCGAGTTGCTCGCGATCCCTCCTACTCGGTGAGGAGTGCGGCTACCCCTTCGACGGCATAGACGATGGACGGCACAGCGCCGGTCGTTCTCAGGAGGGTGAGCGCATCCCGATAGAGCACCTGAGCCTGGTCCAGGTCCCCCTGACGCTGCGTGACACCCCCGAGCGCGAGAAGGGTCTGACCTTCCATTACCGGGTCGCCGAGCGCTCGCCCGAGGGCGAGCGCCTCATCGAGTGTCCTGCGGGCTTGGTCATATTCCCCCTGGCGCATCCGCACGTCTCCCAGATGAGTCAGCGCGCCAGCCATGATGTGCCGATTGCCCAGGCGCCGGTGCATCGTCAGGCTCTCCTCCAGCAACACCGCTGCCCGGTCAAGGTCACCCTGAAGACGGGCGACACCGCCGAGGTGGGTGAGCGTGGTTGCGGCGCCGCGCTGGTCCCCCACCTCCTGATACAGCCGCACACCCTCCTCCAGCAGCACAATTGCCCGATCGAAGTCACTCTGGACCCGAGCCAGTGTCCCGGCTACATCGAGCGCTTTGGCTCGCTGGGACGTGCCGGCGCCGGCGCCTCCCACCAGGGCTGTTTCCAGCCGGCGGCGTCCCTCGGACAGATGGCCGTGATCCTCCCAGAACATGCCCACGGCAGCGGCAAGTCGGAGCCCAAACGCGTAGTGGTTCTGCTGGAGCGACCAGTCCATCACCGCACGGAGATTATCAAGCTCACGCTCTAATCGCTCCAGCCATACGTGCTGCGCGGGGCCGCGCAACCCCAGCTCGGCGTGCTCCGCCAGTTCAGTGAAGGAGGTGGCATGGGCCTCGCGCATCCGCTCATCCTCGCCCGATTCGACGAGCTTCTCGGCCGCATACTCCCGAATGGTCTCCAACATGAGGAACCGTGGCTCCCCAGAGGTAGCATCTCGTGGGTCCTCTTCGCGCAGCAGGCTCTTCTCGACAAGCGAGGTCAATCCTTCGAGCAGATCCAGGTCCCCGTCCTGATTGCCGACTGCCTCCGCTGCCTCGTAGGTGCAGCCACCGGCAAACACACTGAGACGGGCAAAGAGCCGCTGCTCCTCCTCGGTCAGCACGGTGTAGCTCCAATCGATGGTATTCCGGATGGTCTGCAGCCGCACGGGAGCATCTCGCGCTCCCCCCGTGAGCAAGGTGAGTCTGCTGGATAGGCGCTGGAGGAGGATGTGTGGCGGGAAGAGCCGGATGCGGGATGCGGCTAACTCGATGGCGAGGGGCAACCCATCCACGCGCCGGCAGATCTCGACCACGGCCAAGGCGTTGTCGGTCGTGACCACAAACTCTGGCTTGACCGCTTGCGCCCGCTCGATAAAGAGGGTGATGGCATCATACTGGGATAGCGTCTCCAGGTCGGGCAGGTGTTTCAGATCAGGGAGTGCAAGAGGCGGCACCGGATGCTCATGCTCGGCTGCCACGCGCAAAACCGTGCGGCTGGTAACGAGTACCTTGAGCCGGGGACAGCGGGAAAGCAACTCGGCCACGAGCGGAGCAGCAGGCAGTAAGTGCTCGAAGTTATCCAACACCAGGAGGAGTTGCTTTTCTCGGAGATAGTCCGTCAAGGTCTCGATGAGAGGCTGCTCGCCCACCTCCTTCACCCTCATTGTGGTAGCAATGCTGGAGGTTACCAGCGCTGGGTCAGTGAGCAAGGCCAGAGAGATGAAGAAGGCGCCATCGGCAAACGCGGAGAGAAGATCTTCAGCCACCTGGAGGGCCAGCCGGGTCTTGCCGGTCCCACCTGAACCGGTGAGCGTGAGCAAGCGCACCTGCTCCCGCCGAAGCATGCCGGTAATCCCAATCACCTCCGACTCTCGTCCAATAAAGGTGGTCGGTTGAAGTGGGAGGTTGGAGGTTGTGGCCACCTGGACGGTGAATATGGAAACCTCGTTGGGAACTGCATCCTCCGGCACCACCTGAATCACCCGTACCGGATCAGACAGTCCCTTGAGCAGCGCCTGCCCCCGATCGAGGAAGTACAGTCCCGAGGTCTTCCGGGCGAGCCCGATCACCGTCTCGCTGCAAAAGACTTCGCCTCCTCCAGCAATGGAGCACAGTCTGGCTGCTAAATTGAGCGCTCCACCGCGGTAGCCGCCTTTAACCCGGACGGGCTCTCCCGCATCCAGACCCATCCCTACTGTCAGCGGGAGGGATGGATCGCTAGCCATCGCATCCCGGAAGGCAGCCTGCAGGGTAACCGAGGCACGGAGAGCATTCCGTGCTGAGGGGAAGACAGCAAGGGCCTCATCCCCCCGCAGCTCGAGCACCTGTCCCCCATGGGCTTCTACCACCTCCTCCGCCAGGTCGGCAAACCGAGTGGCTAATCTAGCGGCTGCTTCATCGCCATGTTCCACCGTGAAGCGCGTATAGCCTCGGACATCGGCAATAAGGAAGGTAAGCAGCGCCGGTGGAGTATCCACCGTCTCGGTCATCCCTTTCCCCTAATCAGGGACTATTCCTTGCGTTCAACGGCGTCCGGTCGACAAACGCCGTCCAACCCAGGCTCCGAAGGTCTCCATCTCACGATCGTGGCGCCACGTACCGCTGGCGATCAGCGGTAAATAGTCGAGCGCGGGCAGCGCGGGATGCTCCGGGTTATAGAAGTAGGCAATCGCCGGGCAGTCTCCGACAGGAGACGTAACCTGGATCACCCGTCGCAGGAAGAAGGAGCCAGCCTCATTGCCGGCATCGTACCCTTCAAGCCGGTCGATCAGGGGCAGGACCGCGGCTAGACCGGCTGTGTCCAACTGGACCAACTCGCCATGGACGTGGCCCTCACCGGGAAGTAACGCGGGGAAGTCGCCCACATCATAGAGCAGGCCATGAGTCCAGGCGTGCTCGACAGCGAGGGCGCGGCACCCGACCAGCGCGTGGTTCATCTCCCCCCGCATGAGGGTGCCGTAGACGAAGAGGGCAGGTGGATCAGTGGTCATAGACCAGTATCCCACTGTAAACACAACTGGACGCATTTAGGGACTATGATTAATCTGTAGTAACTGTAATTGGTGTAATTGGAGGTTGCACTGTGTCGAAAACGATGAGCATACGGCTTCGACCGGATCAGCTCACCGCCCTGGAGCGGCACAGCCGCCGGTACCATCAGCGCTCGATTGGCGCCACTCTGGGTCTATTGCTCGAGGAAAAGCTTCGCGAGGAGGAGTATGCGCAGGTTGCCTTCCGTGACTCTGGCGCTGGGCGTGAGGCATATGTGATGGGCACTGGACTTGCCGTCTGGGAGATTATGCTGATCGCACGCGCCTATGGGAATGAGCCGGAGAAAACTGGTCAGCATCTCGGGATCCCGACGAGTCAGGTCGACGCCGCCTTCGCCTATGCCGCCGGCTTCAGCGCGGAGATCGAGGCCGAGTTGGCGGAGAACGACGCGATGGATTTCGAGGCCCTCCGCCGCATGCTTCCCTCCATCCAACGGATGAGCGCCTCAACATCAACCTAGCCAGTGCTTCGGCTTCTTCTCGACAGTCACATCCCACCGGTCGTGGCGAGAGAGCTAACCGCTCACCGATCTGATTGTCGGGCGATCAGCTTGCGGGACTGGCGGTGGCACGTACCGAACGGCTCCCGATCCACAGATCCTAACGGCGGCTAGCGTGGACGGCATGACGCTGGTGACCTATGATTTACGGTCAATTCCGCCATTGCTGCGTGCCTGGAGTGAGAGAAGCAAGGCGACGGCTGGAGTAATCTTTGTCGATAGGAAGAGTATCCCGGCAAACGATATTGGCGGCTTGGTCGCCGCCTTGATCCGGGTGTGGGATGTGCGAGGCGCGGAGGATTGGACAAACATTTCCTGGTTCCTTGACCGTATGTAGCGATTGATTATTCCCTGACACAGTAGAATTTTGGGCGCTTGCTTGATCGGCGTTCATTGGGGAGGGAGCACATGCAATCAGTTGAGGCGCGATCTCCAGCTAAAACCTCGTCCGACAACGCCATAGTTGTGGCCAATCTGGTGAAGCAGTATGGCTCGCTGCGGGCGGTTGATGGGCTCAGCTTCACCGTGCGACGAGGAGAAATTCTGGCGTTGCTGGGACCCAATGGCGCGGGAAAGACTACCACTGTGGAGATTCTGGAGGGATATCGCCCGGCGGACAGCGGCGAGGTCAGGGTGCTGGGACTTAATCCGGCGGACGACGGACGCCAGCTGCGCGAGCGCATCGGATTGATGCTGCAGCAGACGGGGCTGTACGAAAGGATTCGGGTGCGTGAAGCGATTGAATTGTTCTGCAGCTACTACCAACAGCCACGCCGGCCGGACGATCTGATCACGCTTGTCGGGCTGGAGCACCAGGAGAGCACCGCGTTCCAGAATCTCTCCGGCGGCCAGAAGCAGTGGCTCTCGTTGGCCCTGGCGTTGGCGGGGAATCCGGAACTTGCGTTTCTCGACGAACCGACGGCGTCGCTGGACCCGCAGGCTCGCCTCCAAACCTGGGAGATTATTGTGGGGCTGCGTGACGCTGGGGTAACCGTATTGCTGACTACGCACAATATGGAGGAGGCGCAGCGCCTGGCCGATCATGTGGCGATCATTGATCACGGCCGGTTGATCGCTTATGGGACGCCGGATGATCTCACCGGCGTCTCCTCCTCCGAGGTCGTGACCTTCCGGGCGCCAGAGGGTCTGGATCTGGCCGGCCTCCTGGCCTTGCCTGCTGGGGCGGAGGTGCGGCCGGAGCCTACACGATTGTCACCAGCGATGCCCTCAACACCGTGGCGGCTCTGGCCCTCTGGAGTAAAGAGTCACAAACCAAGGTGGAGAACCTGCGGGTGGTCGGCGCCACCCTGGAAGATGTGTTCCTGCGCCTGACCGGCGAGGAGGTTCGCGACTGATGCACGCGCTCTATCTGCAGTCACTGAACGAGACACGATTGCTCTTGCGACGGCGAGAGACTGTCTTCTTTTCTCTCCTGTTGCCGGTGATGTTCCTTGTATTCTTTGGCGCGCTCTACGGTAGCCATTCGAATAATGGCATCAAGTACATAAGTTATCTGGTGCCGGGCTACGCCGTGTTCGCCACCATGGCGGTGGCTCTGGGCACGGTTACGGTGAATCTGGCGGGCGAGCGGCAGTATGGAATCCTCAAGCGCCTGGGTGGAACTCCCCTGCCGCGCATCACTTTGATGGTGGCCAAAGTCGTCGCCGGCGCCGTGCTGATCGCCGCTGTTGTTGTGGTGCTCATCCTGGTGGGGACGCTGGTCTACGGAGCGCAGATCAAGGGCAACCCACTGGCGGCACTGGCCATTCTGGTGGTGGGGGTTCTCTCCTTTGCCTGCATGGGGATCGTGCTGGGCGGTATCGTGAAGCCGGATTCATCGATCGCCGTGGCCAATCTGTTCTACCTAGCGGTACTTTGTTGAATGCGGCTAACAGTGCTCAAACTGGCCCACCCCGCGGCATTTCGAGCACGGTGTCGGGTCCATATGTGGCATTCTGCCACCACCAGTACTGGTCTCTCCAGCCATCTGACCCCAGCCAACAAACTACCGCTAGAGCACTTCGCATAGTCATTGGACCGAATAGCCGCAGTGACGAAACAGGATGAGGGCTGCCTGCGGGCTGACCTCATCCAGGGTTGCCGGCAGCGCCGCCTCCAGACGTTCTCGCGTCTTCGCCTCCACCCGGCGCAGGGCCTGCTTGATGGCACTGATCGCCATCTCAATAGGATT